>JAYTLG010000252.1:0-6497 GCA_043729555.1 Cytophaga sp. | reverse complement strand
TTGCTAAATACCTTTTTTCTGAATGGGGTTTCTTTGTTATCTTTTTATCAAAGCGTACTTTTGTTTTGGCAATTTTAGAATGAATATATGTGGTGTCGTAAAAAGATTTACCCATATAATGAATTGTTAAATATGGCGTTAGCCCCATTAATTTATATTGAGCATCTTGTTTGTATAGCGCATACATTTCTGATTTATTCATGTGTTTGCCACCTTTTATTTTTTGAGAATAAAGTAGATATTCCCCTTTATAATCGGGGTCAGTAGCAAAAGAACTAACAGAAGGTCGACATCCTTGAAGCAGAAGGATTGCTAGTATGAGCGTAAAGATGTAATATAGTAGCTTCAATTCGAGATCAATGTTAACAAAACAATCCGTAAAATTCACGAAATCTCTTCAAAATAAGAAATTTCGAAGACTTTATAAGCAATTTATTATTGAAGGGGAAAAACCTGTATTGGAATTGTTGACTTCAACTGTATCCATTCATAAATTATTGATTACAGCCTATTTCAATAACAAATATGTGGCGGAGTTGAAGCCGTTTTCTACTATCATTGAAATAGCCGCCGATAATGAGCTACACGACATTGGTACGCTGCAGTCGAATGATTCGGCGATTGCTATTTGTAACATGAAGGAAGAGCTTGTTCAAAACGAAATTCACAATGAATGGATTATTGTACTGGATAATATCAACGACCCTGGAAATTTAGGTACCATTATTCGTATTGCTGATTGGTATGGTATTGGCACAATAGTCTGTTCGGAAGATACGGCAGAGGTCTACAATCCTAAGGTTGTAAATGCTTCAAAAGGTTCTTTTCTGCGTGTGAATGTAGTTTATACAAACCTAGCAGCCTTTTTGAAAAAACAACAGGTCCCAATTTATGGTGCCGATTTACATGGCAAAAATGTGCATACGGCTACGTTTGGGAAAGAAGGGATATTGGTAATGGGGAATGAAGCGCATGGAATTAGCGCAGCGGTTAAAGCGTTGTTAAGTGATTCGTTAACAATTCCCAGATATGGAGATGCTGAATCCTTAAATGTAGGCATTGCAACGGCTATCTGTTGCGATCGAATACGGTCTCAATCTTAATAACCCGACGTGTTTGCATCTTCTATTAACTCTGAAGATTTTTTCTTTCCCAAATAAACATCAATATAGTGATGTGCTACATACAAGAGTGGAGTAAGGAGTATGGCAACACTGAACTTGTATATGTAGTTAATCATAGCTACAGATAATAATTGATTGATGCTCCATTTGTTATCGCCAGCTAGTAAATAAAAGGCAATGTAGAGTACAACAAAACTATCTATGAGTTGTGATACAAGTGTAGAGCCTGTAGCGCGCAACCACAGCCATTTTTCGCCAGTTGATTTACGAATCGCATGAAACACATATACATCCAATAACTGACCAACTAGAAATGCTGTTAACGAACCAATGATAATGGCTTGGCCTTGAGAAAATATGCGTTGAAATGCATAATCAATATTGTAAGGGGCGCCGTTCGCATCTGTTTTATTTACATCTAGCCAAAAATCTGCTGGTGATGCGTTGGTTGATATATTTATAATAAGAAAACTGTATATAATTAAACCGATAGCAAGGAAGGTTATTTTTCGAACACCTTTTTTGCCAAAGTATTCGTTGATGATATCTGTTGCAATGAATACAATTGGCCAAATAATTGCACCTGCAGTTAAGTTAAAATCTAATTTAAAGTCTGAAAATAATGGGATTTGAGCAGGCGAAATATTGAATGTTTTTTCTAATGAAAAAATTTTGACACCAATCAATTCAGCAAGTACGGCATTGGTAATGAAGATGCCTGCAAGAATGATAAAAAGTGTTGCCTTTTTTTGTTCAAATGTTTGTTTCATCGATTGGGTTGCTATCTGTTATACGAAAGCTACTGCCTTCAATACCTAGGTCGGTGTTTGCAAAGATAGAACGAGCTTCTTCAAGAAATGGTTCAATGTCGTAATAGCGAGAAGAAAAATGGCCAATAACCAATTTGCCTACTTGTGCTTTTTGTGCAATTGTAGCGGCTTGTTTGGCCGTTGAATGATAGGTCTTAGTTGCTCTATCCAACAACTCATCTAAGAATGTACTTTCGTGGTATAATAAATCCACACTTTGTATGATTGGCAAAAACGAATCTGTAAAGCGTGTATCTGAACAATATGCATAACTTCGAGACTTTCGTGCAGGAAGACATATATCTTTTACGCCAGCCTTTATAGCACCGTTCTCATCAACGACATCAAAGCCTTGCTTTAGTTGAGCAATTTCTAATAAACTTAAATCTTCGGGTAATTTGGCTTTGTTGATTTTTAACGATCGTTGTTTTTCTTTGAATAAAAAACCATTGCAACGAATGCGATGTTCTAAAGGTATGGTATATACATCAACGAACGGATGATCAACGATGTGTTCGCTTGTATTGCTGTTTAATACTTTATAGTGAATAGGGAAGCGCAAAACGGTTTCAGAATACTTTAATTGAATCTGAATAATTTCGTCCAAACCCGGAGGTGCAAATAGGTGGATTGGATTTGTTCTTCCATATAAATTCATGGTGCTTAACATACCTATTAAACCAAAAAAATGATCGCCGTGTAAGTGACTAATAAAAATGTGAGATATCTTTGTGTGGTTTAATTTGTAGCGGCCCAATTGGTATTGTGCAGCTTCACCACAATCAATCATAAAATATTCATTGTGAATTTTTAAAAGTTGGGCCGATTGGAATCGGCCCTTTGACGGCGTTGCCGAACTTGAACCCAATACAAATAGTTCAAAGTCCATATCTTAATTATTCAGCAGATGGTTCTTCTTCGTCTAAACCATTTTCAATTTCATGTAAAAAAACCGCATCAATAGCTTCTTCTACCGTGTTCAATAAAGTTAAGATCGAATCCAATTGCGAGATTTTTAATAATTTCATAACGTGATCATTCACATTACACATTACAAACAAACCATTACTGTTTGTGCATACGCGATTGCCTATTAATATTGAACTTAAGCCAGATGAATCTGCATACTTTACATCGCTCATATTAAGAATGATGTTATTGAAACCTTCTGCATTTAACGTTACCAATTCAGTCTTAAGATCAGGTGCTGTAATGGAAGTCAACTTCTCTTCGTTTAGTTGGAATAAAACGTATTTTTCTGTTTTTTCTATTGTAAATTTCATAAGTCGAGTAGGTATAAGGTCTAAAATTGTTGATTATAAAGTCTGTAAAATATTATTTAAGATGCGTTGCTCTGGGTTTGATTCGCTTGGTTTAACAAACGATTCGCCTAAAACTTTTTCGTATAGTTCAATATAACGTTCTGAAATACTTGTTACGATTGAGTCCGTCATTTCGGGCATCGATTGTCCGTCTTTACCTTGAAAACCGTTTTCAATTAACCATTGACGAACAAATTCTTTAGATAGTTGTTTTTGAGATTCACCTGATTTTTGGCGTTCCGCATAACCATCGATGTAGAAATAACGAGAAGAATCTGGCGTGTGAATTTCGTCGATCAAATAAATTTTATCGCCTACTTTACCAAACTCATATTTTGTATCCACTAAAATCAAACCTTGTTTTGCAGCCAATTCAGTGCCACGTTGAAACAATGCTTGTGTATATTTTTCTAACTGAATGTAATCTGCTTCGCTCACCACACCGCGCGCTAATAAATCTGCTCTAGAGATATCTTCGTCATGTCCTTCATCGGCCTTTGTGGTAGGCGTAATGATAGGTGTTGGTAGTTTGTCGTTTTCTATTAAACCTTCTGGCAATGCAACACCGCACAATACACGCTTGCCTAATTTATATTCTCTAGCCGCATGGCCAGCTAAGTAGCCACGAATAACCATTTCAACTTTAAATGGTTCGCACTTAACACCAATACTAACCGAAGGGTCTGGAGTAGACAGTATCCAGTTGGGTACGATGTCTGTTGTTTGCGAAAGCATTTTAGCTGCAATCTGATTTAATACTTGACCTTTAAACGGAATAGCGCGTGGTAACACGACATCAAAAGCAGATATACGATCGGTTGCAACAACAACTAATTTATCTGAAAAATGATATACATCACGTACTTTACCTTTGTAAAAACCAGTTTGACCAGGTAATTGAAAATGAGTTTCTTTTATTGCATTCATATTGCGGTACGATAATCTGTCAAATATAGCTTCAAAAAATGAGCTTTAAAAGGCCGAAAAATCAGAAAATGGCAAAAAAAGGAATTCTGATGACTTATTTAACCATATTTTCCCACAAATGTAATTTATTCGTACGCTTTTTCTGAAACCACAAAGTCGTTTTTGTACTGTTCTTTTTTGACCAATTTTGCTTCGGGTGAAAAGTATTTCCATTCGCCGTGTTTTTTATCGTTGATGTAATTGCCCGCTGTTTTTAAAACACCCGTGTCGTAATACTGTTTATATACACCGTATTTTTTATTGCTCTTATATATGATGGATTCTGAAAGCGTACCATTGGGATGGTAATACGTGAAAGCTCCTGTACGTATGTTGTATGAATAATATTCATTGGATGACAACACGCCCGTTTCGTAATATGCCAGTACTTCGCCCATTGTTTTGCCATCACTATAGGGTGTTTGTTTACTGATTTGTCCGTTTTTATAAAATGATTTCACAAGTCCGTTTGGTATAAAGGTGTTTCCTGTTGCTTGCTGTTTTACGAGGTATGTGCCCGTTTCTTTTAGTTCGCCCGATTCGTAAAATTTCTTTTGAGCAACTTCTTTTCCGTCGCTCGAATATTTTTCTATTTTGCTAATTTTTCCATCTTCAAAATACGAAGTGTTCTCGCCAACTTTGACACCATTTTTATAATGGAAAACATGTTTGGGAATTCCAGAGTCATACCAACCGTTGTTCTCACCAGTAAGTTCGCCGTTTATAAAAGAACCTTCAAGTATTAATTGTCCGCTCGGATTATAGCTTTTAAATACACCTTGCTTTTTTCCTTTTTGTAAAATTGAAACCGTTTCAAGTTGGCCATTTTCGTAATAAGTTTTGAACGAACCGTTTAATACACCGTAGGAATAGTTCTCTTCTGTTTGAATGCTTCCAGAAGGGTAGTAGGTTTTGGTAACACCATGTTGTGTGTTTCCAAAATAATTTGATTCAGAAAATAAATTTCCATTTCTAAAATATTGTTTTACGCTTCCGTCTAATATTCCTTTTTTGTACGAAGCCTCAACGCGTTTTTCACCTTCCGAGAAATTGCTCGTAATAACACCATTCAATTCATCACTTGCGTAGGCACCTGTTTGAGAAATAATGCCATTTTCATAATAACTTATAAATGCACCGTTGCGCACCCCATTCGAAAACTCGGTACGTATTTTTATTTTTCCGCCTGGGTAATATTCAACATAGGTGCTATCGGGAATGTCGTTCAACAAAAAACATGTTTTGGTAAGTTGTTTATTGTTGTTGTAGTATTTATAAGCGGTATAGTTTATTTGTGCTGTAGATTTACTTGGTATGAATGTGTAGGTTTCTGTAGCAATGATTTCGCCTGATATGGCGTAGTATATTGCGGTGTCAATTTTGACATTGTTTTTATAATTGACCTTGTATTTTAAAAGTCCATGTTCGTAAAATAAAGAGTAGGGGCCTTCTTTTTTATTGTTCTTATAAAAACAATGAATGAGTGTGTCTTTGTTCTGAGAAAAAGAATAGTAGTATCCCACTTTAATACTTGAATCGGAATTTGATATTTGATATTCTTCGCGTACTGGGGTATGCAGTCCAATAGAATCATAGGCATCAAAATAGGTGTACATCACCTTTTGAGCAGAAACGGAAAGTGATAAAAGGAAAAATACTGCGAAGAAACGAATGGACATAATTACGATAAATTTTCAATAACAAGTACGCTAGAGCCACCACCACCATTGCAAATTCCTGCAAGGCCTAAACGTGCGTTTTTGGTTTTTAGTATGTTCAACAAAGTTACAACAATACGTGCGCCCGAACAACCAATCGGATGTCCTAAGGATACTGCACCGCCCCAAACATTTGCTTTGCTGGCATCGATACCTAATTTTTCATTTAAGGCTAAGCATACAACAGCAAAGGCTTCATTCAATTCAAAATAATCAATATCCGCAACAGTGAGATTGGCTTTATTCAAGGCTTTTTTAACAGATAATTCAGGTGCCGTAGTAAACCACATTGGATCTTGTGCTGCATCTGCATAGGATACAATACGCGCCAAAGGCTTTAGATTGTATTGCTTCAGCGCTTCTTCACTAACCAAGAGAACTACTGCAGCACCATCGTTGATGGAAGAGGCGTTCGCTGCTGTAATCGAACCTTCTTTATCAAACACAGGCTTTAGTGTTGGTATTTTATCAAAATTGACTTTCGTAAATTCCTCATCTGTATCTACAATCGTTTGTTGTCCGGGTTTACCAGGTATGGTAACGGCTGTAATTTCATTT
>JAYTLG010000251.1:0-5325 GCA_043729555.1 Cytophaga sp. | reverse complement strand
GTCGCGAGGGCGAGCTTGACTTTAAAATTACCGTCATCCAATTGTTAGCGGACGTGCGCGCAAAACTTTGTAAGAGTGTAAATATAAACGTCAATTTAGACCACATCAACGCCATTACAGTTTTAGAAATAGAACGTATTGTAACAGAGAATAAAGGCTCTTGTTTATTATACATGACCTTGTCTAAAAACACACAAGAACATACAATAAAAACATTTTCACGCACTTACAGAGTAGACCCGAGTAATGTGTTTTTAGATGAATTAAAGAAGCTGGACGGGGTCTCGTACAAAATAGGCGGCTAAGGAACCTTTTTTATTAAAATTTGATTAAGTTTACATCATACAGTTAACACATTTTCAATTATGGGAAAAGCAGTAGAAATAACAGACGCAAACTTCGAAGAGATAATCAATACAGACCAACCAGTTTTAGTAGACTTCTGGGCTGAATGGTGTGGACCATGTAAAATGATTGGACCAGTAGTTGAAGAACTAGCTGGCGAATATACAGGCAAAGCAATTATCGGTAAATTAAATGTAGATGAGAACCCTGTGGTTTCGGCTAAGTTTGGTATCCGTTCAATTCCTACTTTGTTGATATTGAAAAAAGGCGAAATCGTTGACAAGCAAGTTGGCGTTGTTCAGAAATCAGTATTGGTACAAAAAATTGACGCGCAATTATAATTGCTATCTATCTTCGTTAAAATAAAATAGGCGATCTGATTTCAGGTCGCCTATTTTATTTTTATTCGTAGTAATCAATATTATTTTTTCATTTTCTTGAAACCTTTTATCTGGCTTGATACTAAGCAATATACTTCAAAAACATTCTTTGCTTATTTAAGTACCTCCACATCATTAATAATAGAACATTATTCTCTTAACATTAAAGCAATATATTTTGTCGAATTTTATGAAAGAACAAACAGCGATTATATGTTTACGATACATTCATTCGACACAGAGTTTATTCAATTGCATGCGAATACTGACACGCACTATTATTTCAACAGAAAGTTTACGTCGAGTCATTCCAACAGGAAATCAAATTTTTTGTTAAAATTAAAGAGGTTGATTTGGATTGCTATTTTGACAATAGATAGAAAAAATAAGGGCGTCCGTCTGACGCCCTAGTAGAGTAAAAAATTGAATAGCTCTAACATTGAATACAAAAATAAACTTCTAATGTTTCCTTATGGCTATGCTTAGATTATTGAATTGTTAAAGAATCATTTTTTGAATCGGATGAAACAGCAGTTGGAACACGATCCCATTGTTCGTTCTGTATATCATAGTAAAAATAATCATTCGGCCATTCAACGTACTTATTTCCAATGGGCGCCTTGTTTGTTTTTATTACTTCCGTTAACAACTGCTCGGCATTGGCATCTAGCACTTCACTGCTCTCAATAGTACTTACAAATATTTGTTCTATATTTGAAATCCGCTTATTAGAATAGTTACACTTACCAGCAATAGCCTTACGCTCGCCTTGTCGTATGCTTGGAGCAATACGTGTAATGTAAAAATAGTAGGTTGAATCTTTTTCTGACTTATAGAGCTTTGTCAGCTGTATAATGGTTGCATTGTTTTTATAATACCCATATGCGGAAGAATCCCAGCGCATAGCCATTGTTGTTCTGGGGGGCAATTTGTGAATGTATCTGGATAAATCAATTTTAAAATCTGTCTGCTCTTCTTTTGTTAAATAACTATCTGGATTCAAATCCAAAGTAGAATTTGTACAAGAAATTGTTAGTGTAGCTAAAGCAAATAGGCATACAACAAATTGTTTCATTGGTAAATTATTTTAAGCAGCGTGTAATTATTGTATTTGATATTAATAGCAAATCAACGCTAGATTGCTCTAGCGTTGATTTGCATAAACTATATGTATTCCTCTTGAATTAATATGTGGTATTTTCAGGAGTAAAATTCAACCAACCTGAATTCCAACCCCAAGCTGCGTCTGGTGTAGTACCCATTGCACCTAAGTAGGTAGTTGATGTAAAGAATGGAGATGTTAAATTTGTAAAGTTAGCACCTGTTAAACCTTGAGAAGTTGCAGCTTGATTCGCATTTCCTGAAGATAAAATTGGCTTACCAAAAGCATCAAGTGTTAATTGAAATATTTGAGCTGCAGACGTTGCAGAAGAAACTGCTGCAAATTTATTTGCTGCCCAGAAACCTGTCGTATCGTTGTTGTTGCCTGCTGTATACAATGCACCGTTTGCATTAGAAGAGTTTGCCGCTTTCCAAGAACCGTATAGGTTGTTTTTAACAAAGTTTGCAACTGTTGAGTTGTATTTGTCAAAGTTAGCAGATGTAGGATAACCTGCAATGATGGAGTTTTGCACAGAAATATTTGTATTTCTTCTTAAGTGCATACCTGCACCATAATTAGCGCTTACATTGCTTTGTCCGTAAACCAATGGACCCATGATTGTGATATTTGAAAACTTAGCAGTAGTAAGTGGAGTACCTGTTCCACCATTTGCATCATTATCAGATTCAAAAGCATTTGATGCTGAAACGTCGGCAACCGTTCTGTCTCTCATAGATACGCCAAACTGTACATTACCGCTGTAACCAAAGTCTGTGTCAAAATCATCATCCCATGTTCTGAATACAACTAAATTTTTGCAATTTACTGTTCCTCCAAACCATTCAATTGCGTCATCACCCGAGTAAGAAACTTGTATGTGATCAATAGTTGTTCCGCTACCAACCGAACCCAATGTTAAACCATTGATTTCTTTATCTGGGTTATATACGATACCACCAAATTCTAAACGTACATAAGACAATACACCTGAGTTGTCTGCGTTATCCGTGCCTCCGTAAATACCATTATTTGTACCATTAGCAACATTAAAATCAGATGGTCCTTCAATTGCCTGGTTTGTCGCTTGATTGTTTACCGCTTTTCCGCAAATTACAATTCCGCCCCAATCACCGTAGTTCTTATATGGTGCTGGCGCACTAGAAGTAAATACAATTGGGTTTGAAGCTGTACCAGTTGCCATTATTTTGCCACCACGGTTAATAATCAATGATGCTTTTGAAGCCTTATCTCCTTTAATAATTGTACCTGCTGGAATAGTTAATGTTTTACCATCGTTTACATATACAAGACCTTTCAACGTGTATACTTTACTAGCATCTAATGTCATTGTTTCTAAATTTCCAGTCAATACATTTTCTGTGCTAGTTGGTACGGGATCGCTACCCTTATCTTTGGGCTTACAACCAATCAACGTCGCGCTAGCTAAAACACCAACCATTAATAATCTTATTACTTTTTTCATATTCGTTTGTTATTTATTTTCTTCAACAAAAGTAGACTTGTAGTATTACTAAACTGTTAGCGAATGTTTAGCAAATCTTCATCTAATTGAAAGTGTTCTTAATGTTAGCGTTACATGCAAAGCAGATATTCAACTAGCTTTACATATAGGGCCTATTGGGAATTAAAACTTATACATACCTCCTATTGTAAAATAGGCGCCCTTTCTGTACGTTGAAATTGTTTGATCTCCAGCATCGATTTTAAAATCTCGATTTGAATCTTCAGTCAATCTATATTTCGCGCTTAAAATATCTTGAACACCAAATTTTAATTCCATTTTTTTGCTTAAGCCTTTTGTAACTGTTAAATCCAAGGTGTTTCTATTCATTTCGAATATTGTAGCAAAACTTGCATCACCTACACCAAACAAGCGGTTACCGAAAATATTGTAGGCAATATTTGCTTCGATCATTTTCTCCAGGTTTGTATAATATAAGAACGCATTGAATACATATGGCGACTGCCCTTGCATCGGTCGTATGCTTGCCTGTCCACTAACGGTACTGTTTAGATTCACTTCACTTTTAATTAATGAACCATTCATTACAACAGTAAAACGTTTTGCTAGATTAGATGCCGGTGCCAAAAAAGCCAATGTTTTTCTTACTTCTAACTCCATACCGTAACAAACAGCCTTAGGTGCGTTGTCGTAATAAAAGTTTTGATCTTGACCACCAATTGGCTGTACGTAAAATTCGATTGGGTTTGTGATGTCTTTATAAAAAGCACCCAAGGTGATTGCTTGTTCTGCAGAAGGATATAATTCCCAACGCAAATCAACATTTTGCGCAACAGAATTTTTCAAATCAGGATTGCCATTTATTTTCCAGTTATTTTCAAAATCATAAAAACCAAACGGTGCAATTTCTCTAAACTCAGGTCTATTTATAGTTGTTGCGAATGCGGCTCTTAATTGCATCTTTTTTGTAAGATGGTAACTTACGCCCACCGAGGGCAATACATTTAATACAGGATTGTCAACATTAATATCTGCACCTGATTGATTTTGTGTATTGATTTTTTGCGTATTGTGCTCTGCTCTAACACCAAGATTAATTGCTGTTTTATCTTTAAAATGCAGTCCAGTACCTGCATAGCCGGCGAATAATAAATTAGATGCATCGTAAGTATTTGTACCATCTGTACCTTCACTTAAAATAAGTCCGGTTGTATAAGCAATATTGTCTGCACCAAAAATTGTTGTTATCGGTTGTGCCCCAATTGACGGGTCAAATGAGCTCGGATTTTGTCTGATAAAAGACATCCATCTTGATGCAAATGTTCTTTTTCTAGACTCTGTATAAAAACCGACACGCACTTTTATTCCAAAATTATTGATGCTGTCTTTCATACCCTTCAGCATATGCTCCACATTTGCTGTTGCAGCAATTGTGTTTTCCTTTAATTTTGAATCGAACGTAGCAGCATCGTTATCCGTAGCATTTCCAGGTATTACAACTAATTGTGCATCTGTTGTGCCATAACTAGCTTGTGTACCACCTCTTCTATAAGTTGGTTCGTTTCGATAAATATATGAATAACCTGTTGTCCACTCTACATTCGTTTTATTGTTTTTCAAATTGTGATTGCCACTTAATTGACCCGAATAAATACCGCGTGATTGATAATACAATGCTCTGTCATCAAGATTAAACCAAGATGCTGGAGACGAACCTGCTTTCTTATTGATGCCTTGTCTTAATACCGTTTGATTTAAACCCGTTTGGTTAAATAAATTTTTGAATTCAATTGTATTGCGAGCATTTATAATGAGGCCCCAGTTACACAATACACTTATCCGAGTATGTTTTTGCAACACCTGATCTGTATAATCAAAGAGCGGGTTGAAGTTTGTAGGTGAGATGTATAAATTTCTAGTGCGTTGTGCTTCGTAATATTGCGTTGTTCTTGTATAATTGAGGGAGGTAATATTACTCACCTTCATTTTTTTTACATAAAAAAATCGCCCCATAC
>JAYTLG010000250.1:0-3764 GCA_043729555.1 Cytophaga sp. | reverse complement strand
AGTAAAATCATTCCACCCAAAAGACAAATCATTAAAAATATCTATCTATCGTTTTTCTATGGTGCCAAAATTGGCGTCTTGGGTTTAAACGGTTCGGGTAAGTCTACCTTACTTAAAATCATTGCGGGTATCGACAAAGAATTCATTGGTGACGTTGCTTTCAGCCCCGGCTATACAGTTGGTATGCTTGAGCAAGAACCGAAACTTGACCCGACTAAAACAGTAAAAGAAATTATTGAAGAAGGTGTTCAAGAAGTTGTTGATTTATTGAAGAAATTTGAAGAAATCAACTTGAAGTTCGGTGAAGAAATGACCGACGACCAAATGACAAAGCTTATTGAAGAGCAAGGTCGTATTCAAGAATTACTGGATCAACACAACGCTTGGGAATTGGATACGAAGTTGGAGCGTGCAATGGACGCCCTACGTTGTCCGCCAGGTGATGCATCTGTGGAACACTTATCAGGTGGTGAAAAACGCCGTGTTGCTTTATGTCGTTTGTTGTTGCAGCAACCCGATGTATTGTTATTGGATGAACCTACCAATCACTTGGATGCAGAGTCTGTAGATTGGTTGGAACAACACTTACAACAATATCCAGGTACTGTAATCGCGGTAACCCACGATAGATACTTCTTGGACAATGTTGCAGGTTGGATTTTGGAATTGGATCGTGGCGAAGGTATTCCTTGGAAAGGAAATTACTCGTCTTGGTTGGATCAAAAACAAACACGTTTATCGCAAGAAGAGAAAACAGAATCAAAACGTCAGAAGACCTTACAACGCGAGTTGGAATGGGTTCGCATGTCGCCTAAGGCACGTCAAGCGAAGTCTAAGGCACGTATCAGCGCGTATGATAAATTATTAGGCGAAGAAACTAGAGAGAAAGAAGACAGACTTGAAATGTTTATTCCAGCGGGTCGTCGCTTGGGTAGCAAAGTCATCGAAGTACAAAATGTCTCGAAAGCATTTGGCGATAAATTATTGTTTGACGATTTAAGCTTCAACCTACCGCAAGGTGGTATTGTTGGTATCGTCGGCCCCAATGGCGCTGGTAAAACAACCTTGTTCAAATTAATCACCGGACAAGCACAGCCTGATGCAGGTTCGTTTGCTGTGGGTGAAACCGTTGATATTGGTTATTACGATCAAGAACACTCGGGGTTGGATCCAGAGAAATCGGTGTTCGAAACCATTTCTGGTGGTACCGAGCATTTGATGTTGGGCAGCAAACAAGTGAACTCACGTGCGTATGTAAGCCGTTTCAACTTCGGTGGTTCAGATCAAGAGAAAAAAGTAGGCGTATTGTCGGGTGGTGAACGTAACCGGGTGCACCTTGCCATGACACTTAAAACAGGTGCAAACTTATTGTTACTCGATGAACCAACCAATGATTTGGATGTAAACACATTACGTGCACTTGAAGAAGCATTGGAAAACTTTGGTGGTTGTGCGGTAATTATTTCCCACGATCGTTGGTTCTTGGATCGTGTGGCAACACACATCTTAGCCTTCGAAGGCGACTCTCAAGTGTATTGGTTTGAAGGTAACTACTCTGATTACGAAGAGAACAGAAAGAAACGTTTGGGCGATGTTGGCCCACAACGTATTCGTTATAAGAAACTTGTTAAGTAATTATGAGTTATAAGTTATGAATTATGAATTATGAATGAAGCATAATTTAGATATTAGCTCATGAATCAATTTCATATAGTTAAGTGGCAATTGTCCGCTGTTGTTGGTATTCCCGCAAGTGCAACCAATTGTTAATTGATCAAAAAACTACGCGGGCTACCAACAACGCACGAATCTCAATAGTTAAGCTATCCATTATTTCCGCCGAGGTAGAGGTGATCTGCGCAAACACACAACCACTATCAGAACAGTTGAACAGGCAGAAACACCAATAGCCAAAAAGTCTCCCGCGCAAGCACGGGAGACTTTTTTTTCAACATCTATTACAAAATCACATTTTATTGAAGTATATTGAATGTAAGTTACTAGGTGGTAGTTACTAGTTTCTAGACCAATTAAATATAGCCTCGCCGTGGTTGTGTCTTTTCGACCAACCACTTACAGCAGCAATGTTAAATCAATTCATAATTCATAATTCATAATTCATAATTCATAATTCATAATTCATAATTCATAATTCATTCCACATGAAAATTACTTTTTACAGCATTTTGTTTTTCATCACACTAACATTCACTTCTTGTTTTGAAATCATTGAAGATGTACGTGTACACAAAGATGGCAGTGGTACATATAAATTTATTGTCAACTTAAGTCAAAGTAAAAATCAGATCGATAAGATACGTACACAAGATAGTATCATGCATTTTAAAGTACCTACAACAGCAATTGCAGATCAAAAAATCACCGAAGTTAAAAATAAATTAAAAACGCTAGATGGTATCAGCAACGTAAGCATCGATCAAGACCATACCAATTACATATATCATTTAAGCTGCGATTTTAAAAACGTTGCATCTTTAAACAATGCCTTATTGGGCATATGGAAAACATATGATAAAAATGCTCCAAAAGCCATCAATTTTTATTCATATGAAAACGGAGTCTTTACACGTACTGCCGACAACACAGTAGTTGAGCACCTAATAAAAAGTGCAGGAACGCAAGAAAGAGAAATCCTTCAAAAAGCCAACTATACCATTATTTGTCGTTTTGATACAACCATCGCCATTAGCAACACCATGAATTATGCCTTATCGGCAAGCAAAAAAGCAACCTTATACAAAAAAGATGTTTGGACTACTGTAGCAGACAATGGCATTACCAACAACATCATCACAATTGCTAAATAAATTAAGACCAACATTCTTTATAGATTATAAATTAACTGTATGAAAAATACACTACTAACATTTTCATTATTGATCCTTTCTTTTTTAGGGTCTGCACAAGATATTAAAAACTTCATACCCCAGAATGCCAGCTTTATTGTTAAAGTAAGTGGAGCCCGCATAAACAACAACGTAGATTTTGATGCCATACGTAGAACAGAAATGTATAAAGACTTTCTGTTTAAAATGGTTGATCACAAAACTGCCGAACAACGAGCGATTGTAAAATTGCTTGAAACGCCTGACGAAACAGGTTTGAATATCAAAACAGATATGTATGTGTATGACATTCCAGAAACAACAAAGCAGATTCAAGAAAAGCCTAAGAAGCAAAAAAAGAACTCCTACGACGATTACTATGAGTACGACGATGAAGATTATGAAGAGCCAGCACGTTCAACTATTGTACTTGCCATACCCTTATTAAACAGCAACAAATTCAGCCTTTTCATCAAAGATTTATTTTATAAGAACAACAAAGCTAAAATTTCGAAAGCGGGCAAAGGCGTATACTATATCAAAAACAACAGTACCTTGATTGTATGGAATTCGGATAAAGTTTTTTTCTGTACACTTCCCTACCGCAGCTATTATGACAAAGGATATACAACAGCAGATATAAAGGCTGCTATTTCCACGATCATAAAACCGAATACATCAGAAAGCATTATAAATAATAGTAAAATATTAAATGGCTTGGGATTGGATGCTGATATAGCGTACGCATTCAATTCAAATTCTTTAAAAAACTTAACGTGGGCATTTAACAGAATAAATGAGGAAGACTTTATAAAAGATAGTACCTTATTCGATGAAAATTTATTTAAAGATCATTACAGCTTTAGCTATGCGAATTTCGAAAAGGGCAAAATTGTATTTTCAGGAAATCAATCTTAC
>JAYTLG010000249.1:0-4359 GCA_043729555.1 Cytophaga sp. | reverse complement strand
ATAGCTGTAGTCTTTTGAACTTCTTCTAACATACTGTTTCTCTGATTCTTCTTTCATAACGTTACTTTTTTTGTATCGCTATTTCAGGACGGGACATATTCCTCAATAAAAAAGGTCTGCTCTACAACAGACCTTTTTTATTGAGGAATAACAGGGTGCAATATGTAGTGAATTAGGGCATTTTGTTTACTTCTTTTTCAAGACCTTTCGGAACGCCCGTTTTGTCTTTTTTCCATTGACTGATGAGATCTAGTGCTTCTTGTTTCTTGCCAGTTTCAATCAGTAAATAAATGAGATTGTTTTTCGCCATCATAAAACCGGGCGCAACTCGAATGCATGCTTCCAAATAAAATTGCGCTTTTGCTTTGTCTCCTTTATCAAAATTAACTTTCGCCAATTCAAATAAATTGTCTACAAATTCAGGATGGTAGCTTTCTTCTTTTAACAGATATGTTTCTATATTCGGGTCTTTCGGATTTTTAGTTGAAAGTATTTTAGCGTAATACAGATTGGCGTAGCGTTCTGTCGAATCAATGCGAAGCGCTTCTGAAATTTCTGTTTCAGATTTAGCCATTTCTTTTCGGTTGAAATATTTAACACCTAATATTTTGTGCGCATAACTCGCCGATGGACTATCGATTACCGCATTCTCCCAAAAAGTTATTTCATTTTTAAATTTTTGTTGATGTGAAATGTTTAAAAAGAAAAAGAGCGTTACAATAGCCATTGAAGTCCAAAATACAAGTTTTTGATTTGACAAGCGTGCTTCCGAAAACACAACTGTTTCGCTTAACATAATCAGTATACCAATGATGGGTAAATACAATCGATGTTCGAATGCTTGTTCATTTATTTGAGCGGGAACAAAAAGAGCAGGCAATATAAATAAGACAAACCATGAAAAGCCAAAGAGTAATCGTTTTTTGTTTGATTGTTTATTCAATACAATGATTGCAATGCATAACACTATCGCTACAATACCCCAAACAATGCTGGTGTCGTATTGCATGGGGAAAACCGATAAGTTAAAAGGTAAAATAGATTTTCCTATGTAATGTACATATAAAGGCAGTCGATTGAAAAATCCTGTTGCATATTCGCTTGCAGTGGGATTGATGATTGGGTCAATCGATATGCTGCGCATGTAGAGCCACGTGAAAGATAGGATTGCCCAGCCGGATAGGAATAGTACATATTCCTTTAGATTGATTTTTGTTAGTAGGTAACAATAGCCCAAACAAATAACAGGTATGATAATGCCGGACTCTTTGGTAAGTAAGGCTGCAAAAAAGAACACAAAGTGTATGGGCAACCAAAATGTTTTTTTAGATTCTATAAAATTAATCAGTGCTATAAAACTTACTAAGGCAAAAGTGGTTAGCATCGAATCGTTTCGTCCCGGTATCCAAACAACGGCTTGCGACAATACAGGATGCACAACAAAAAGTAATGCAAGTATGAAACAAATATCTGCACGCAATTTTATTTTTAAAAAGAATGTATATAACAGCACACACGAACTTATATGAAAAAACAAATTGGTAAGGTGATAACCAAACAAATTTCCTGTAACCAGTTTGTTGAACATAAACGACACCATCAATAAAGGACGGTAATAGGCATCGTTGGTTTCGAAGAATACCCCTCTAAAAAATAAGTGACCTAAATTTTTAATGTCTGAAAACAAAACATGAAAATCATTTATGAAGATGCTGTCGTCGAGTTCGGTTAACGCAAAATTCAATGATTTTATGTAGAGCACAATGGAAACGGTAATGAGAATACTTATGGGGTACTTTACATGCTGAATGGGATTTATTTCCAGTTTAGGTGTAACGCTTTTGTGTTTCATAAATTGAAGTAATATCGTATTGACAATTTCTTTATTCTAAAGTTGGTTTCCCGTATTTTTGCCTTAGGCTTTAAGCACTTCGCTTCAGGCTTGTTAACTTTCTTCGTTGTAAAATATTTTATAAAAATTCATACCGCTTGAATCGTCGCGCCCTTTCTCTATCAAATCTTTGTTGCCATGTATGTAGATGTGGAAGTTACGATCCAACTTTAAAACGCTTTTAAAAACCTTCGCGAATTTTTTAACCGCTGGCGTTGAAATATCAAACTCGTCAACAATCGACAAATCACTGTCTTCTTGAAATTTATCTTTGAAATTTTTGAACGAATCAATTAAGCCTTCGTCTTGTATCACTTCATTGTTAAAGGCTCTAATATCAAATACCTCGTTCTTTTTAAAAAAGCTTGCCGAGCGGTTTAATAAATCTATTTGATCTGTTTTTGTAACCTGAAAATCTTCAGGCATTTGATCCGTCACAAAACTCTTACACAAACTCATGTAATTTTGAGTATGATGAAAGCTGTCGTTTCGGCTTGTTACTTTTAAAAAATCTTCTTTCCAATATTGTGCATCATGTGATTTATTGGTTTGGTCTACTACGCAAACTTTAAAACCATTTTCCTTATCACTGTTTACAATAAAACAACCCTTGTCAAGTTTTCGAATATCGATTCCTTTTTCAGAGACGGCTTCGTAGCCATCGCCTTGTGGAAATATTTTTAAGAATGTTTCTTTTGTTTCAGATTTGAACAAACCTATAGCTTCAGTGCTTTCGCCATCGATCACGCAATCGTCAAAATACACTACATACAATTCACCGCCTTTTATCATGGGGTGTTTTGATTGTTCGTATAAATGTTTTGCGATGTGTACACTTTGAATGTATATCGAACTTGGGTCTGAAAAAATATTCGAACAGTAGGTGTATAGTTCATTTAAGTTTAAATCCGATTCGTGGTGAAATCGATTGTATTCTTTATTTTTAAATGGATTTGTGAAATAATTAAACAACAATTCTTTTAACGATTCGTCGTGTAATTGTAACGGAGTTTTAGAAATTTGCACCCCTTCGTCGTCGGATTTATTGCCAACAAAGTGCGTGTATATGTGTTCAAAATTTGCTAATTCAATCTGCATGTGTATTCAATCAAAATTCTATACTTAAAAATATGTATAATAGAAGACTTAAAGTATTAAATTGAGGCTGTGTTATCTACAAATTATACAGAAATGAAGCTATGGTTTATTATAACTTCCTTTTGTTTAGTTAGATATGTTGAATTGGGTTCTGGATAAACATTGTCCATCTGAGTAGTAATAATGAAATGAATAGAATAAAAACTAGTTTGTCCGTGTGTGTACTCCTGTGTTTGATGTTTCAAAGTCACGCACAACGCGATACGGTTCGGCTTGGACAGCCCGTTTCAACGTATGTAAAACAATCCATTGCACCTGTGGCCATGATTGGCTTGGGTATGTATTTGAAATTGCACAATTCGCCTATCAATAATAAAAGTATTCAAGCAGATGTTGTGTCTAATTTTCCCAACTTTCATACAAGCTTTGATGATTATTTAGCCTACGCTGCATATCCGATTGTATATGGTTTTGATTGGGTGGGCGTAAAAGCCAGAACCGATTTTAAAAATAGGACAGCCATTTTAGTGAAAGCAGAAGTGCTTATGGTAGCTTCTGTATATGCCTTAAAATATAGCAATAAAGAGATACGTCCAGATGGTTCAGATGACCATTCGTTTCCTTCGGGACATACGGCGCAAGCATTTTTAGGTGCTGTTTTTCTACAAAAAGAATTGGGACAAAAAAGTATTGTGTTTCCAATTTTGGGTTATACCATGGCAACAACAGTAGGTGTGATGCGCGTATTGAACAACGAGCATTATCTGGGCGATGTATTGGTGGGCGCGGGCATTGGTATGTTGAGTGCGCATATTGCGTATTGGACACATCGATATAAATGGAATAAAAACATTACGGTCATGCCGATGTATTCCCAGAAATCGGCGGGTGTTCGTTTTGCGATGGTGTTTTAGTTAGTTATGAATTATGAATTATCTCGTTTAGTTAATCGGGTATAATCGACTGTATAAATGCCAATAGTAACGGACTTCGAAGGAGTGGTCAGACGACTTTTTTAGTTCGTCCGACCACTGGTTCGTTAGTGGTAAGATGTTTTTTTGCATTATCAACAATCGTTTGTACTAACAACAGCAAAAGTTTTTAATCACGTTACTAGGGGCGATGCCCCTAGTATTAATATGTCAGGCTTACAGCCTGTGTATTTGTTGTGACCAGATAAAGTTATCGTTCTTTTAAACAGATAAAAACTGCAAAATCTCTTGTAACATGCAAACGTCAAGTACAGATAAGCCTGTAAGGCTTTCTTATAATAACTAGTCGTGCCTTAAAAAGTATCTCAAGGCTTGCTGTACCTATTGTATAGCGATAAAAAAGGATTAAATTTCCCTTAGTAAATGTAAAAAGCCACA
>JAYTLG010000248.1:0-10143 GCA_043729555.1 Cytophaga sp. | reverse complement strand
TTTGATTCATTGAATTTATTTAATCTGATCTGATTGAATAAGATGATAACAGAATCTTGAAAGATATCATTTGCATCTTCTTTGCAGCCGCTATTTTTCAGTATATATCCACGAACTTTTTTCAGACTTACATCATAAAGATACTGTAAAGCAACAGAATGCGCTCCACTACGTATGCTTTGGATGATCATGGAATCTTTTTCGTTCATTTCAATAACATAGCTACGAATCAATTTATAAAAGGTAAACAGTTTTTGCAATTAAATTACACAATTACAAAAAAATACTAACTTGTGTAGATTTGTAGATTGTAAAAAGTGAAAAAAACGATTCAGTTATTTTGCTATTTGGTTTTATTATTGGGTTTCGCATTCAATATTTTAGCTCAAACCGGAGCTGACAATAATGTTGTGTTCGATCAATTTTTTCAGAATTATTATTTATTAAATCCTGCTAGTGTTGATAGTTCTCATAGAGGGCAAGTTTCCGTTGGTAATCGATCTTTGGTTGGGTTATTTGATGGTGTAAACCGCTTGTATGTTGATGGCGATCTGCGTTTACAAAAGAAAATTGCGAATCAATTTAGTCGTATTGGAATAATTGTACTGGCATTTAACGATGGTGCTTTTATTAAAAAAACACGTGTGTATGGTCGTTATAATTGGAGTACTCGTTTGGGTATGCGGTCTTCAATCTCCGCGGGGCTGGCATTGGGTTTTGTTAATTATTCATTCTCTGCTTCTCAAGCCGGTGGCGGGGGATCATCAACTGTTTTTGACGGCAATATTGGTGTCTGGTATATGCGTAGAAAACTTAAAATTGGTTTGGCATACCAACAGATGGTACATTCGATTTTAACACCGGTCAATCAATCTTTTGAATTGATACCGTACCTAAACGTTAATGCAATTTATACATCTAATTTGGGCGCGCATCTCAGTTTGACGACGAATATGTATTTTCGAATTCAGAATGAAAAAATATCGGACTTTCAAATTGCGCCTGTTTTTTTATTACACGATAAATTTGAAACAGGCATTAATTTTAGATATCAAAAGGGCATAGCCTTATTGTGTGGTGTGAAGGCATTGGCTATTGGTATGGGACAAATACGTTTTATGGGTTCTTTTTTATTCAGTACTCAAAAGCTCGCTAATAATATGGACAATACATTTGAATTGTCGGCTGGGTATGAATTTTAAAAGAATATAAAAAAATAAAATATTTAATACAGACTGATCATACATTTTTATTAGTTAAATATACAAGCTGGGATAAAAGTTGATTGATTGTAACGTTTGATACCTCCAATTGATTTAAGCACCAAACGGCCTCATTTCAAATTGCGTTTAAAAAAAGCTCCTTGCGCTTTTACACTCTACACTCCATACTTTACACTATTATTACATTAATGTTTCAATCGTCGCTTTTTGACCATGCCACCTCGGGTATCTTTCACGCTTGTCATAACAACAAAGGCATTGGGATCTATTTTTTCTATTTCTGTATTGATGCTGCTAATTTCTAAACGTGTAATAACAGTATAAATAATATCTAAATCGCCAACATGTCCGTGGGTTCCGAAACCGCGTTTGCCTTTATACACAGTTACCCCTTTATTCATTTTTGCAGTAATCATTTCTCGTATTTCTTCGCTGTGCGAAGAAATGATTGTGATACCAATATATTCATCAATACCTTCTATCACAAAATCAATTGTTTTTGATGCTGCTAGATAAATAATCATCGAGTATAAGGCTGTTTCAATGGATAAATAATAAGCAGCAAATGCAAAAATGAAAATATTGATAACGATAATAATATCACCAATCGTTAAGCCCAATCTTCTGCTGATATACAAAGCCAACACTTCTGTGCCATCTATAACTGCTCCACCTCTAACGGAGAATCCAATTCCTGCACCTAGAAAAAAACCGCCAAATATACTTACCAATAATTTATCATGTGTAATGGCAGGGAAGTCAAATGTGTGTGTTACTATTGCTAAAATCCCAATGGCAATAGCTGTTTTTATTGCAAATACTTTCCCAATTACATTATAACCAAGTATAACAAACGGAAGGTTAACAAGGATTAATAAACTTGATAATTCGACCTGTGTTAATTCTGCAATTAATAAGGCTATACCTGTAGCGCCACCATCAATAAATTGATTTGGCAATAAAAAACTTTTTAGTCCAAATGCAGCGGATGCAATACCTAATGAAATTAAAAAAATGTCTTTTAATAATCTATTTGCATTAATTTTAAGAATGCGAAAGCCTTTAGCAATTTCAAAAGAACTGTAAATATCTTTTGCTTCCTTTTTTCTCTTTAAAACAGAGTCGACAATTATTCTTGATAATAATTTATTCAATGTTGGTAGTATGTTTTATGAACGCTAAAGTATGCTAAAAGCTAAAAGCAGAATGCTCAAAGCGATACCAATACGAGTTTAGAGAATAGCATTAAGCCTTAAGCGTTCTGCTTTAAACTTAAACAGGTTCTTGCTGACTCAGACAATGGAAACTGCCAAGCCCCCAGATAATATCGGTAGAATCTAAGCCCGTTACTTTTCTATCTGTAAATATTTTTTGCAATGTATCTAACGCTATTACATCGTTTTTATCTCTAAATGTCGGTACGATAACATGATTGTTGCTGATGTAAAAGTTTGCATATGATGCGGGCAAACGTTGGTCGTCGTATACAACAGCAGTAGGCATGGGCAATTCAATGATGTTTAATTGCTTGCCATTTTCTAAGCGCATGCTGTTTAATTCTTTTAAATTTTCTTTTAAGATGAAATAATTTTCATCGCTTTTATCTTCTTCGATAACCGTTACAACTGTATCTTTGTTTACAAAGCGTGTCATATCATCGATATGTCCATCTGTATCATCGCCAATAATACCTTCCCCCAGCCACAGAATGTGATTGATGCCATAATATTCTTCTAAATATCCCTCAATCTGATCTTTACTTTTACTTGGGTTTCGGTTTGAATTTAGCAAACATGACGTAGACGTTAATAACGTTCCTTCGCCATTAAATTCTACCGAGCCACCCTCCATCACAATGCCAGGATGGAATACAGGTAAGTTATACATTTCTGCAATTTTGGTTGGTATTACATCATCCAAATCATAAGGAGGGTATTTGTCGCCCCAAGCATTATAGCCCCAATCAACAATAGCTTTAGGCGCATTGGGATTGTTGTTTATCAAAAAAGCTGGACCATGATCTCTGCACCAAGCATCGTTTGTAGGGAAGTGGTGGAAGAAAATGTTTGCCATATTGGCACCTGCTCGTTCAACATAAGTTCTAGCAAATACTTCCATTGCAGCGTTTGCTACATTGATGCGTACCTCTTCGCCTTCTGCAATCAGTTTAATAAATTGCGCATATTGGGGATAGATACTTTCTAATTTCCCAGGCCAAGACGCCTCTTTGTGTGGCCAGCTCAACCAGGTTGCTTTATGTTTGTGCCATTCGGCTGGGAAAAAATACCCTTGTTTTGCAGGTGTAAGTTGATTCATGATTTTTTAATATTGTATTGGAGAGCTACTTGCGAAATTTGTTCGAGTCGTAGACCGAACAAATATACAAAACTACGGTAAGTTTTATGCCTAATTTGAACAGGAATTGAACGGCTTCACGTTTGTAAACGCCATATTTATATTCAGATTTAAAATATTTAACAGACCTTTGCGTCTAAGAAGTAAAAGTAATTTATATGCGCGGTAATTTAATGGTGTTCTTAATTTCGATAAGTTTTTTCCTACTGATGGATTGGTATGTGTTTTCTGGAGTAAAAGCATTGACAGAATTGCTTCAACCGACTACACGAAAAATTATTCACACTGTTTATTGGGGCCTTACTGTTTGTACCGTCTTTGTGTTTTATTCAACATATTCAGGCTTGTATTTAAATTTTCCGATATGGTTTCGTACGTTATCCATGGGATTGATTATGGTACTTTTTTTAACCAAATTAATTTTTGTTTTGTTTTTATTGGTGGATGATTTACAGCGATTGGTGCAACTAGGTGTGCGTTATTTCTCACCTTTAACAGTTGAAGATTCAACCGTACAGGGCATTTCCAGGTCAAATTTCTTGATTAAAGTAGGCTTGCTTGTGTCCGCCATTCCCTTTGTTGGTATGACCTATGGCGTGTTAGTGGGGGCGCACGATTATACGGTTCGTAAAAAAAGAATTGTATTGAAAAATCTTCCGAAGACTTGGAATGGATTGAAGATTGTGCAAATTTCAGATATTCATTCGGGTAGTTTTTATAATAAATCTGCGGTGCAACGTGGTGTCGATTTAATATTGCAACAACAAGCCGATGTAATTTTATTTACAGGTGATTTGGTAAATAATGTAGCTTCTGAAATGTATGGATACATAGATGTGTTCTCTCAATTAAAAGCGCCATTGGGCGTGTATTCTACCTTAGGGAATCATGATTATGGCGATTATGTCGCTTGGGAAACGCCGCAAGCAAAGCAAAATAATGTCAATGAATTGATTGGTATTCATAAAAAAATGGGTTGGGATATTTTGATGAATGAGCATCGAATTTTAAAAAGAGACGATCAAGAGATTGCGATTTTAGGTATAGAAAATTGGGGCGCAAAAGGGAATTTTCCGAAGTATGGAAAAATGAAAGAAGCCTATGTTGGTACCGAACATGTTTCTGTAAAGCTTCTATTATCACATGATCCAAGTCATTGGGATGCTGAAGTGCGTCAGAAATATAAAGATATTGACATCATGTTTGCAGGACATACACATGGTATGCAATTCGGGATTGAAAAAGGACCGTTTAAGTGGAGTCCAGTACAATGGATGTACGAACAATGGTCGGGCTTATATCAAAAAGACAACCAGTATTTATACGTCAATAGAGGTTACGGATATATTGGTTTTCCAGGTAGAGTAGGAATGGCGCCTGAAATTACGGTGATTGAGCTGTATAATAGTTAAGTTGCTAGGTGCTAGTTACTAGGTACTAGAAAAGAATGTAGTAACTAGTATTTTTTACTTAGTAAAAAGAAGGTTTAATTTAAACTTCTGTTCAATAGTTCAATTTTATAATCATAGTAAATCAGTTGTATCAGCTTCAATCAGTGGTTCAGATAAAGCTTTGTCTAGTACCTAGCCACTAATCTTCACAATCAATCCCATTAACTTATTTTTTGTTTCTGTTTGAAAGCGCAGTACCTGTAAATCATATTCTTCATCTTTATCTTCTGGCTTTTCAATTGATTCAACTTCATCGTGATAGACATTGATGAGGTAGCTTGCCCAAATCTTAAAATCATCAATGGTATTTACTTTTGGAAAACGTTCATGGTCATCAAATACATATTGAATATGTCCATTTTCATACATAGAAAAGAAGGGGCCTGCTAGTACGTCATTGATTAAATCTAACTCTTGCCATATTTGACGGAAACGTTCTGATTTTAATTCAGGTCGATGAAAAGCATCCCAAAAAAGTTTTCTGTATTCTTCTATATCGCTATTTGTATGCATTTGGAGCCGTCTTAAATGTGTCGAATAAGGACAGGCAAGTTATATCCTTTTTAATTAAAGAACAACGCCTTGGTCTATTAGGGCGAGGAGTTGTTGTTTTTATTTTAAAAAGAATACCTTTATGTGAGCAACATGAATTGATATGAAAAAAGTTTTAATTACAGGAGGGGCAGGATTTATTGGTTCAAATTTAGCAGAGGCTTTATTGAATAATCCCGCAGTGGAATTGGTTCGTGTAATGGATAATTTTTCGACAGGGTATCAACATAATATCGACGAATTTTTAAGACATCCAAAATTTGAATTTGTAGAAGGCGATATTCGTAATTATGACGATGTTTTTAAAGCTGTTAAAGACATCGATGTAATTAGCCATCAGGCTGCGCTAGGTTCTGTGCCGCGTTCGCTAAAAGATCCCATGACAAGCAACAATGTTAATGTGTTGGGTTCGATGAATGTTTTTCATGCAGCAAAGGAATTACATATTGATCGTGTTGTGTATGCATCCTCATCGTCGGTTTATGGAGATGATCCCTTGTCGCCAAAGGAAGAAGATCGTTTGGGGAATGTCTTATCGCCTTACGCAGCAAGCAAGCGCAGTATTGAATTGTATGCAAAGGCATTTAGTAATGTATATCCGTTCAAATTTATTGCGATGCGTTACTTTAATGTATTTGGTCCGCGACAAAATGCACAAGGTGCGTATGCAGCAGTTATACCACAGTTTATTACCGCAATATTAAAGGGAGATCAGCCTACTATTTTTGGAGATGGTACTCAAACCCGCGATTTTACCTACATCGACAATGTATTGCAAATGAATATAAAGGCATTGTCGACTGATAATAAAGACGCATTTAATCGATATTACAATGTTGCATGTGGTGCAACTACATCTTTAAATCGTGTCTATGATATTTTGGCCGCTTGTGCGAAAACAGAAATAAGACCTATTTATGGAGAATCAAGACAAGGAGATATTAAGGATAGTTTAGCAAATATTGAGTTAGTCAAACGTTATGTTGACTATAACCCTGAAATTAAAATTGAAGAAGGTTTGATTAAAACGTTTGAATGGTTTAAGGCAAATGATAGATAATATTACGTAATAATTTTTATAGAAATTAATTATTTTTACCGCTACTTGTTCTTTTTGAAACAATATAGCTCTTTTAAATTTATTTGATTAGAAAGTAAAGTGTCATTTTGGCATTTTTTTGGCATTTTTACTTTTTATTTCATTTTAATGAAAACCAAACGCTATTCTTTGCCGTTAATTGGTTTATGTAAATTGTATGTCTTAAATTAATTTATTTGGCATCTCTTATACTGATATAAATTAACTTAAACGACACTAGCTATGACACGTTTTTACACATATTTTACACATCGATTTGTTTCAAGGATGATGTTATTAATCCTTTTAATAATTGTTTCAATGATATTCTTTTCTTTTAAATCGTATGCTGGAACAGATGCAGTAAAGGTGGATGGTCATTTACGTTTAGTGGTAAAGGGTAATGTGTATTCAGATGAAACAATAATTCGTTACAATGCTGCTGCTACCAATGGATTTGATTTGGATTATGATGCCTATAAGATAATGAGTAGTGGCACTACACCTTCCTTGTATTTGGTAACGGGTGGTACTAATTATTCGATTAATTCATTCGCACAGCCAAGTGCTATGCCGGTTTTAGATGTGTTTTTGAAGGTATTGGAGGATGGTATTTATACAATGACAATTGTTAATAATGCAAGTGAAAATTATATTTTGTACGATAAAAAGTTAGGAGTGTCACATCCAGTAAATGGAACAGTATATTCATTTCTAGCAAATCGTTCAGATGCCTTTAATAGATTTGAATTGAGATTGGTTGTGCCTGCAACACTGGTCTCCATTACAACAGGCGTTCATTCCAATACTAATGCCTCTGCTGTTCAGGTGTTTTCAAGTGATGGTGGTATTGTAATAAAAACAGATCAGTTTGTTGGACAAGCTTGTGTGGTTAAGGTGATAGATTTAAATGGTGTCTGTGTGAAGATATTTGGTTCGGAATTATTGGGTACTACTTCTACTTTTTTGAAATTGAATTTGCCAATGGGGGTATATGTGGTTCAGTTGAAAGTGGATTCAACTGATTTTTCGGGGCAGGTATTGTTGAAAGGTAATTAAGGTTGGTGTTTATATGTATTAGTGCAATGTGTTTCGGTGGAGCACATTGCCCTTTTTTATGTGTAATTAATACTATTTTATTTGTATGTATAATTATAATTTTTTATGTAATTTTTTTTATTTAAAAGTGATATTTTAAAGTACTTAAAATATTTGTATTGTATTGTTTATTATGTTGTTGACTAATTTTAGTATATTTTTTGTGCTTATTTTTCTAATTAGGTTGTATTTTTGGTGTTGTTTGAAAACTTTTAATGTGTAATTTCGTTTAATTAATTTAAATATATATCGTATTTATATGGTGTAATATTTTTGTGGTAAAATGAACGATAATTACTATCCAATATGAGAACGAAAAATACCTACTATCTGAAATCATTGTGCTTGTTTGTATTTTCTATGGTTTGTTTGTTTGATATTCAAGCAGCAAATTTCACCTCGGCAGCAAATGGCGACTGGGATAATGGTGCCACTTGGGGGAATGCAAGTAATGTAGTAGGAGTGGGCTACCCTGGACCTACAGATAATGCAACCATTACCATTGGTAAAACAGTGCAGGTTAAATTTGATCAAAGTGTAAATAATATTACCATTAACAGCGGAGCAGTATTAACCGTAAAAAATAATAAGAATCTAGCAATTAGTGGCAATTATATATTAAATGGGACGCATACAGGTGGTAATGGCGCTATCACAACCTTTTCAGGTACGTCTAAAACAATTAGTGGGCTGGGTACTTTAAATATTCCTGGTGGTGTATTTCTAACTACAAGTAGATCTATTTTAGCAGGGTCAAATTTGTATATTGCTGCCGACTTCAATTTGCTTTCAACAATAACGATCACCAATAATGGTATCGTTACGATGGTTTCGCCATATGTTATTACAGCAACAGCAGTAGGACCAACTTGGATTAATGCAGTTAACTCAACCTTGAAAACTGGTGCAGGACCTGCCGTGTTAGCAAATGTTATATTGGATGCAACTGCAGCTGGAAATACAGTTAATTACTATCAAATTGCTTCCCAAAATATTAAAATCCCTACAAGTAATACCTATTACAATCTTTCGATAACTGGACCAGGTACAAAATCACTAGTCAGCAATCTTACGGTATTGGGTAATATAAATATTGATGCTGCTATTTTTAATATGTCCACATTCAGTTTAACGTTACACGGAAACTGGAGAAACGAAGGTGTATTGGCTGGTACAGGTACTGTGATATTCTCTGGTACAAGTAGTCAAACAATCACAAATTCGTCGAGCGAAGTATTTTATAATATGACTACTTCCAAGTCGGGTGGTTATGTAACGCTTATCAATGATGTTGCTGTTTCGAATACGTTAACATTAACAAGTGGTCAAATAAATGCAAACTTAAAGGTATTGACTATTGGTATTAGTACCGCTACACTTGGATCACTTGCATATAGTGGAGGTTTTATATTTAATGGGTTTGTCAAAAGATGGGTGAATGCTACAGGAGTTGCATTGTTATTTCCTATGGGTATTCAGTATGGAAGTTATTACGCACCTATAACAATTACATTTAACAGTTTGGTAAGTGCTGGGGCATTAATGGTTCGATTTCCTCCTATACCAGGAACAACCAATAATGGATTACCTTTAGTAGACAACGGCACTAGCGTATACAATACATTTGGTCAGGGGACTTATATGTTAACACCATTAAATGGCTTGTCCAGCAATAATTATAATGCAGAAGCTGTTGGTTTACCTTTTTATCCTTATTATACTTCTACACGTTTATTAGCTCGAGCAAATAGTGCATCAAACTGGATAGCGAACGGTACCCATCAGCCTTGTATTGCGGGTACTGGCCCTGCTAAAAGAGCAAATATGACCATGCTTCCAGCTGAACTTACATTAGCTGATACTGCAAATTGTACGTCTCCTGTTACAGCTACTTTTACAGGTTCTAGAACTGTTTGTACGAATAGTGTGCAGGCGTATTCTGTTGCAAATACTGGAAACACCTTTCTTTGGGTTGTTCAAGGCGGTACTCAAGTGAGTGGTGGAAATACAAATTCCATAACTGTTAATTGGGGGAGTACGGGTTTAACAGGTGTATTGATTGTTATTGAACTAAATGCATGTGGATTTGGAACTCCATACTATGATTTTATTACAATTGGGCCTACAGCGATATCTTCAATTTCTGGGAAGGATTATGCACCTGAAAATACTACAGTCGGTAGTGAAGAAACATATTCAATACCTCCACAGCCAGGCTATACATATTCTTGGGCAATATCGGGCGGCACTATTATTACAGGTGCAGGTACGGAAAGTGTTACTGTACGTTGGGGTGCAGCAGGCGCTGGGCAAATAAGTGTTGGTATTACAAATTCATGTGGTACAGCAACTGTTGTAAAACCCGTAACTATTTACATTGTTATCA
>JAYTLG010000247.1:0-8056 GCA_043729555.1 Cytophaga sp. | reverse complement strand
CATGAAGAATACTCTTCTAATTTCTTAACCAGCACCTGAAAATCCTTCGGATAAGGCGCTTTTATGTCCAAAATTTGCTCATTAATATCTGTAAATATCAGAGAATTAGCATGTAATGCAAAACGTTGCATTAAAGGCCTTTCTTCTGAATCTTTTTTCAAATTAAATTTTTTTCTTTTAATTTCTGAAAGAAAGATGTGTACTCCACCGTAAGTTTCGTCTCCAACGATCGGAGCGCCCAAATGAGAGAGGTGAATTCTAATTTGGTGCATACGACCCGTAATTGGAAGGCAACGAACCAAAGTAGCCTTTTTAAATGCCTGCATTGTGAAAAATATCGTTTCCGCTATTTTTCCTTTTGATTTATCTATTTTAACAATCCCCTTTGGTAATGCCAATATTGGAAGGTAAACATCCACACCGTCCAGATCATGTGTGCCGTTCACTACGGCATGATATTCTTTTGTGACGTTTCTGGATTCAAACTGCATCGATAAGTGCCTATATGCTTCTGGAGTCTTAGCAATTGCCAATACACCAGAAGTTTCTTTATCTATCCGATGGCATAATTGCGCATCGGGCCAATATTCCTTGGCTAATCGAATGACACTGATTCCTTCACCGGTACGCTCATCTAAGGAAGAAATATGTGGAGGTTTATTTATAAAAAAATAGTCATCGTTTTCAAAAATGATCCATTCTTTAATATTTTCAACCTTTTTCATTTATTACTTTTCCTTTCTTTAAACGGAATTGAAACTCCGTGCCTTCATTGGTTTTACTCGTCACTGTGATCTTCGAATCATGTGCTTCGAGTATATGCTTCACAATAGATAAACCAAGGCCTGAGCCTCCCTGATCTTTCGATCTACTTTTTTCTACTCGGTAGAAGCGCTCAAAAATACGATTTAAATGCGTCTCTTGTATACCAACCCCTTCATCTTTTACAGAAAATAGAACAGAATCGGATTCAATCATGTATGAAAACTCCACAATTCCCTGCTCCTTTCCATACTTTATAGCATTTACGAGTAAGTTTGTTATTACCTGCCCTATTCGTAATTTATCTGCATATATGTAACACGATTTCGGTGCATATTTATAAAAACGAAGTCGCACCCCTCGTTTTTGAGCCGTGTCTTCCAGTTGTTCAAAAATATTCTCCGTCAATTTTCGAACATCAAAATTTTGAAAATGCATTTTAATTTCGCCAATTTCTAACTGCGAAATTGTAATCAAACCTTCTACCAATAAATTAAGTCCGTCTAAACTATAAGCGGCCTTTTGAAGAAAGCGATCTCGAACATTGATGTCGTCCATAGCCCCTTCTATCAGGGTATCTACAAAGCCTTGTGCTGCGAACAAAGGTGTTTTTAATTCGTGCGACACATCTGCTAAAAATTCTCTTCTAAAGGTTTCTAGTTTCTTTAATTCTTCAATCTCTCGTTGTTTCTGAATGGCGAAATCTCTTAACTCTGTTCGAATCTTAACAATCGGGTCTGTTGTATTTATATATTTATTATGATGGGGATTTTCGTCTTTCTTTTTATACGGACGCAATAAATCAGAAATATCATCTAATTGTTTGTATAAAGTCGTGTTAAGCAAAACATACGACGAGATCGTAATTGTAACAAACAATACGATCAACAAGAAACCCCAATTATTCAACTGTGGGATCACGCCAAACACGTACAATAAAAGAGCTGTTACAAGAGTTACAAATAACCCAATAAAAAAAGATACATTACGAGGATGGGTCATTCCGATTTATTTTTAATCTTCAATGGCAAATTTATAACCAATTCCTTTAATTGTTGTTATATAGTCCTCCCCAATTTTTTCACGAATTTTTCGAATGTGTACATCGACAGTTCTGGATACAACGTAGACGTCCGTTCCCCAAATGTTTTTCAGTAGCTCATCTCGATTGAAAACGGTATTCGGACGATTCGCTAAAAAGTATAGTAATTCAAATTCTTTTTTAGGAAGAATTACTTTATTCTCTCCTTGCAAAACGGTATAACTGGAGCGATTAATCGTAAGATCCTTAATTGTGATGCTTTCTTTATCGACACTTGTATTTGAACCGCGACGAAAAAATGCAGATACTCGACTTAATAAAGCTCTAGGTTTTATAGGCTTTGTAATAAAATCATCTGCACCTGCTTCGAATGCTGCGATTTCCGAAAACTCTTCGGAACGTGCCGTTAAAAAAATAACAAAACAACCTTTAAGTTTTGGTATTTCTCTGATTTTCCGACAGGCTTCTACGCCGTCCATCTTGGGCATCATGATATCCATCAAGATAAGATGTGGCTGAAAGTCTTTCGCCTCTTCAATAGCTTTCAAACCATTATTAGCCGTCCGTACTTCATAGCCTTCTTTTGTAAGATTATATTCGAGTAACTCGATTATATCTTGTTCATCATCTACCACTAAAATACGACTATCGGCTTTCATATTATTTTTTTGTTATTTTAACAACTCTGCTAATTTGGCTCTCAATTCTTCACCCCGAAGATTTGTAGCAACTAATTTCCCTTGCGCATCAATCAAAAAGGTCGCAGGGATTCCTTTCACATTATACAATTTTGCCAGATCCGATTTCCACCCTTTTAAATCGGAAACATGATTTGGCCAAATCAAACCATCTTTATTGATGGCTGCCAACCATTGATCTTTATTCGTATCTAAAGAAACACTGAATACCGTAAACCCTTTATCTTTATATACATTATATGCTGCAACGACATTCGGATTTTCTCCTCTACAAGGTCCGCACCACGAAGCCCAGAAATCAATCAAAACAACCTTTCCTCTAAGTGAACTCAGGGCAAGAGATTTTCCATTGATATCTTCTAACACAATGTTTGGAACTTCGTCTCCAATGGATACAGCCCCTTTAGGAATCGATTTTTTTAGTTCCTTCGCCTCTTCTGATAATGGATACTCCTTTACAAAAGCGTTTGCCAAAATTTTGGCATAGTCTACATCATTCTGCACAAACAATGGAATGATAGATGCATAAAAAACATGTTTGTTATCAGAACCTATAGGACAGGCAGATAAAATTTTATCTGTAGCATTTTTCCATGAATTAATATCTTGAGGAACAAAATATTGAAAATATGCTTGGGTCTTTGATACAAGCATATCGCCTGCGGCATATTCCTTATCCGAAAATTCTGCAGGGGTATAAAACGTTTCAGCCGTTTTACCATCAAACAAAAACATTGAAATAACTTTTGTCATAAATAAGCCCGAATTAGCGGTAGCCATATTCTGCATCGAGGTATTATATGTTTTATTTAATGAATCGCTTTTTGCCCTCAACACTGTAATTTTCTGATTAAATAAATCTTCTGTCATTCCCGGCTGCGACTGTAATTGTTGTGCTTCTTGATTCAATGCACTATTCTCAGTAGCTTGATGTTTATTAACCTTTTGATATAATGCATATACATCATTTTCTTTTGAACCTGCAAACACAATACTACGTTGCACATCCGGATTACCTGTTATTACAACACTTTCGTAGCCTGCAACAAATGTAATTGCTGTTGCCTTATCAAACCCGATTTTATAAAAACCGGTAGAAATAGGTGCTGGATACTTAAATTCGAAAACACCATCTACACATTTCGCAGAATCATATACAGAAATAAAACCGCCCAAATATTTATATAAATAAATAGTCGAGTGACCTGTAGTGGTTAGCTTTCCTTTTATACTTATTGGTTTTGCTATAGAAACAAAAGTGAACAACAACATCCCAATCAAACAAAGAAAAACGTGCGTTATAAATTTCATGCAATTCAAATTTAGATCTTTTTAAATGGTTATTGCCGATAAATTAAGTGATTGCTTGAATAATAACAATTCCTTAACCTATCGGCAATGCAAATATAATATACGAAATGATTATTTTTTTGTAAATACAATCGGATGTTTCAATCCAGCATAACTTTTCAATTCAACTTCCACCTTACCCACAAACATATCTGCTTCAATCTTTATTGGAATTTTATTGGCATCATCCGACAACCACATGCGGATGGAGTTGCCACCATCAAACATTTCATTATTGGGCATTACAGGTTGAATTTTAATGGCGTTGATATAGCCGTCTTTGGTATGTACACGTTCTTTACCAACATATTTAAGTGTAAAATCATACAACTCATCTTCGAAAAAAGCTTTCATGGTAATAGCTGTACCAGGAGTCATTTTTGAATAATCGAGTGTACGCAGGTAATACGCACCACTTACAATATCTTGTAAATTACTGGCTATATCATACTGCGCAGTAGATTTATCAAGTGTTTTACCACTTTCTCGAATCACATTCGCTTTGTTATTTTTATAATCAAACATAACCATCTCTTTTAACCGATAATTATTTTCAACAATATCACGCATGCTTCTTTGAGGAATCTTAGTGGCTGTATCAATGTAACTCGTCCATTGATCGCGTACATGCATAGCCATATCAAACGTACCAGTGGTAGTACCAATAACGGCTGCTTTATAACATACTTTATTATTAATTAAATACAATGTTGGATCAACCTCTATACGCGCTTCACCTGCAGTTATAAAGCCATAGTGCAAACGGTACAGTAACGCTTCTTTAGGACCATAAGCTACTTCAGTTGCTTGAGGCGCCTGCGATTGGAACGTAAATGAAGCCGTAGCCAAAAGAATACATGCAAAAGTTATAATACGTTTCATAATTGTAGCGATTAAATGATAACCTACTTAGAATATACAAAACACATACCAAGTTTCAATATATTAAACGAAATAGAATGGCAAATCGATTAAATACTCCCATAATAATCCGTAAAAGACATGTATTTTGTTGATAACTGAACAAAATATAAAGTATAAAAGTTTGTATTTTAGCAAGATAAAAGAATACTAAAATAAATTACTAATTATTTTAGTACAAAGCTTGCTAATTATTTTAGCATTTAGTAGGTTTGCATTGTCGGTTAAGTAATCGACTTAATGCAACGTTTAGTGAAAGAGTAGAATATTTCACGAGCGACCTGCACTAATTCTTTTAAAACAAGTAAAAAACCAAAGCCATGAGTAAAAGCACTGCAAACCAAAACAATGAAAAGTTAAAAGCTTTACAGCTTACAATTGACAAATTAGAAAAAACGTACGGCAAAGGCACCGTAATGAAATTAAGTGATGAGGTGGTAATGGATGTTCCTGTAATTTCAACTGGCTCCTTAGGCTTGGACATCGCATTGGGAATTGGCGGATTACCTAAAGGTAGAATTGTAGAAATCTACGGACCGGAATCTTCTGGTAAAACAACTCTGTCTATGCATTGTATTGCTGAAGCTCAAAAGGCGGGCGGTATTGCGGCATTTATTGATGCAGAACATGCATTTGACAAAGGCTATGCGGAGAAATTGGGTATTGATACAACCAATCTATTAATATCTCAGCCAGACAATGGTGAACAGGCACTTGAAATCGCAGAGCATTTAATTCGTTCGGGTGCAATTGATATTATTGTGATTGACTCTGTAGCAGCACTTGTACCAAAAGCAGAAATCGAAGGTGAGATGGGCGACAGTAAAATGGGCTTGCAAGCACGTTTAATGTCTCAAGCACTTAGAAAATTAACAGGAGCAATTAACAAATCGGGATGTTGCTGCATATTCATCAACCAGCTAAGAGAAAAAATTGGTGTTATGTTCGGTAGTCCTGAAACAACAACGGGGGGGAATGCTTTGAAATTTTATGCTTCGGTACGTTTGGACATCCGTCGTATTGGGCAAATCAAAGAAAGTGCGGACAACATTACTGGTAACCGTACCAAGGTTAAAGTAGTGAAAAATAAAATGGCGCCTCCATTTAAAATAATTGAATTCGATATCATGTATGGTGAAGGGATTTCTAAAATTGGTGAAATCATTGACTTAGGTGTTGAATTGGGTGTCATCAATAAAGCAGGTTCATGGTTCTCTTACGAAGGAACAAAACTTGGTCAAGGAAGAGATTCGGTTAAAGCAATCTTTTTAGACAATCCAGACATGCAAGATGAAATTGAATTAAAAATTCGCCAGAAAGTGCAATTAAATGGAGTACCAGAAGCTATGGAAGCGAAAGAGGAACTCGAAGAGGAAGAAGCATAAAATTCTTCCCCTGCGAATTCTACCGCAGGAATAGCTCATGGCAAAAGGCATCGCATCCAGGAATGGATCGATGCCTTTTTTTGTTTATTTCGCTCACGAGCCATCCAACAATTTCTTATAACTTCATATTGCTTTTAATTTTCATTTTTGAAAATATTTATGAATCAAACCAATTATTTTTAGACAACAACAACTACACCGCGTTTAACATTCTTAAATTGTCTATTGAGTTATACATAATCAACGACACACTAATTGCAGACTAACCTACTACAACAACGAAGCCCCATATAACGCTATATGAGGCTTCTTTGTTATACGACAATTACAGTAGGACCAATTTAAAATCACAATCGTATTATTATTTCTTATTGAAAAATTTAGACCAAATCATTTCTATGACTTTCATTACTACTAAGCCGATTCCACTCGCATAGAAACTAATAAAACTTAGTGAAATCAAAATGATGTAAACAATAATGGCTATGTCAGCTTCCCCCAAATTAGATCCATTCAAAAATAGAATTTTTATTTTTGAATTTTTATTCCATTGGTGTTTTATTTCCTAAAGATTGATGTGGTCGATTATAATTATAGTCGATTATCCATTTACTTGTAATTTCATCTACTTCGTTAATTGACTTGAATAGATAAGCATTTAATACATCCCTTCTAAATGTTCCATTAAAACGTTCAATAAATGCATTTTGAGTAGGCTCTCCTGGCTGAATGAATAGTAGTGTTATATTTCTGTCTTCACACCACTTATCTAGCTTAGAACTTATAAATTCAGGTCCATTGTCAACGCGTATCATTTTAGGAAGACCTCTGTGCTCTACAATTCTTGCTAAAACGCGTATAACTCTTTCTGTTGGCAACGAAGTATCCGTTTCAATGGTGAGAACCTCTCGATTATAATCATCAATTACATTTAATAATCGTATTTTTCTGCCATTCCATAATGAGTCACTCATAAAATCGATGCTCCATACTTGATTTATGTCTGAAGGTTGAAATAATTGTTGCTTAACTCTTGCTGGCAAACGTTTTCGATTTCTTCTCCTTATATTTAACTTCATGGCAGTATAGATCCTATAAAGTTTTTTATGATTTACAACTATTCCTTTTCTTCTTATACGATAATAACTTTGCCAGAATCCTATACTAACATGCTTTTCAACAAGAGTATCTAATTCTAATATTAAAGCACTATCATCTTTAAGCTTGTGTTGATATGAAAAGGTGCTTCGAGGAACATTAATAAGCTCACAAGCCTTGCGAATACTTACTTTATGGTTTTCTATAACGTAAGTAACTACCTCCTTTCTATCGCAAGGTGTTAGAGCTTTTTTTCAATAACATCTTTTAACGCTTCGTTTAAAATAGCCAATTCAGCATACATCTTTTTCAACTTCAAGTTTTCAGCTTCTAGCTCTTTAATACGTTTGAGTTCATGCGCATCCATGCCTCCGTATTTTGTTTTCCAGCGATAGATTCTTTTTTCAGAAATACCATTCGCTCGAGCAATATCTTGCACTTTAACTCCTTGCTCATATTGCTTCAACATAGCAATGATTTGATTCTCGGTAAATTGGGTTGTTTTCATATTTTATCCATTTAAATTTAATAATTAAAACTGAACGCGCACCGAAAAGGTGCTTGTCGAATTCTATTTTTAAATGGACTAATTTTGGGGAAGCTGACAAATACTAAGAAGTTTTTAAGGCGCGTAAATGTTTATCGGAAATATTCAACATATAACTCCATTTAACTTATAAATTTTACAACTTAATATTCTATATTACTGTCATCCGAGTAAATTAGAAATTAATAAAATAGTTGCCTAATTTATGTTATTAGGGTTCTTTTTCTTTTTTTTGAAAAACACCCCCTCTAAT
>JAYTLG010000246.1:0-2914 GCA_043729555.1 Cytophaga sp. | reverse complement strand
CGGCTTCAACAGGTTCTATCCCATCGTACTCAAATGAAGAAAGGACTTGTCCTTCGTGGTTTATAAAACCAATTTTATTTTTTTTACGAGCGGCAATTTTATTCGGAAAAATAATTTCAAGCGATTCATATTCAAACGGAATTTCAACTTGAAAATTTGAATCTAAGGTGCCGAACTTTTGATTCTTATAAACAACAAACGATTTTTGTTCGTAATCAAACACATTAAATAGTTGGTAACGCAAGGTTGTAACTTCCTTTCCTGAATAATCAAAAACGTGGTATACGGAATCTTTCAAACCAATAATAAATTTATCAAAATACCTTCTGAGATTGTCTTGATCCATAGGGTCGAAATTAATAGGAACAACCTCTTCTCCTTTAGTATTGATATAACCTACATATTTCCAGTCAAGCCAAACTTTTGCAATGCCACCTTCAAAAGACTCCGCCTTCACATACTTAAATGGAATAACCACTTCTCCTTTTGTATTGAAAAAACCATACTTGCCATTTTGTGCCATTGCCGACATTCCTTCAATGAATGTGCATGCGTAATCGGTCCATTGATAAATGGCAGGCACTACCTCACGTCCGCTCTTATCGATTACACCAATTTTTATGGGACCATTTTTAGAGCTTGTATACACCAGCGCGTAATCCTTGTAAAATCGATCGATGCGACCATACTCATTTATGGCAAGTACTTTCCCTGCTTCGTCAATGATGCCATACTTCCCATCTTTTTTAACAATGGCGCGCCCACAATAAAAAGCATCGATACTTTCATATTCATGTGGCAGTACTTGTTTGCCATTAAGATCATACAAACCAAACAGCCGCTTGTTACGCGCTTCGTCCGCCATCGATGTTGCGCAGAATCCTTCAGGAAACAAACGTGCGGACAAGAATGTAAGAGGCAAAATTGTATCCCCATCTAAATTCATCATACCATAACGGGGATATCCAACCGTCATACGATTTTGACAGGGAAGAAATCCACTTATTCCAGAATACATGGGCATGAACGGTTTTCCAGTAGTATCAAAAATAAGCGTGGGACCGCTACCCATATCAAATATAATGTAACCGCACGATACTGTCCTTCTATAAAAATCGTAACTCGGTTCAATAATCATCTTACCTGTATTACCAATCAATCCAAATTTTCCGTCTTGCAACACATAGCAAAACCATTTCTAAAATCCCCAATCTTTTGAAATTTATAGTCTAAAACTAATTTGCCCGTAATGGTATCTCGTACCCCCCAATAAATACCATGCGGATCTTGTTCAACAATAACGGCCACCTTGATGTTTGTTGTTGGGTCTTCATCGCCAACAACACGAGCTTGCGTAGTCGTTTGTGCAGTTGTATTTTCAATATCAATAGCATTGCTGTTTGTATCTGCTGCACTGGTGCACGCACAAATAACCAATAGCAGGCTGCAAAGGAAAACTGCAGTTCCAATAAATGAGGTCTTAAGTTTGGTATGAAGTTGCATCTGTTCGCGTTTATGGTTGCTGATTGTTTGAATCCAAATTACACTTTCTGAGTTAGTCCTATCGATTTCCTTAAATCTATTTGAATAATCAATAGTAAGAAGCCCAACCAAATGATTGGTTCTTTTATATAATTGCAATAGACGTTATTGAATTCAACATTGCCAGTCCAATGGAGCATAACGAATGGCGTAACAAGTGTAAATACACTTACCAATATCCAACTTACAGAATCAAGTGTTTGTTTTTTACTTTTTAAAACAAATCGAGCACTGTAGGTTAAAAACAAACCGAAATAACCTATTAAAATTGCAATGGTGGCGCCTGGCCAATGCATACGCCTGCTAAACTCACCCAACATTAGAATGCCAATTAAAATTAGTATCGGTATCATCAACCTTCGGTTCTGGAATGTCATATAAGACGTTATCACAATTGAACAAAATAATACCATATACATAAAAACAATACTATATACTGCAACAGGGAGACGAAAAACTTTTCCTAACATTTCCACCAATACGGCACTCAACAATAAAAAAAGTAAAAATGAAATCAGTCCCAGTACCTGTTTTCTTTTTGAAATAGCTAGATACAGAAAATATAAAGCTGTTAGGGCATAGAATAGTATTGAACTTGATGCATATATTTTCCAAAAATCAGAATCACATGGCCACACATAAAAGAACCTAAATACTATATCTAACAATGCCAGCAAAACACAAGGAATCAATATTTTTAATTTGTCTTTCATGAATTACTACTACGTTTAATCTAGCATGCCAATAAGAATCCAAATGAATAATGCTACGAAACTAAGGCAAAAGATAATCAATCCAATCTTACGCGTTTCTGCATCATAAGCAAATACTTTATCTCCCGTCGGGATGGTTTTCTTAGATCTAAAATAATGGTACCCAATAAGAATCCCAATAAGTCCGCCAAAAATTGCGCTAACAAACCCAAACATTAACCAACCCTTATGCCCCTTCTCAGGCTCCTTTAATGCATCAATCCTTTTGTCTTTTATTTCTTGAACGCTTTCATTCGAAACATTTTTCCCTCTTTCGTTTAATATTTTTTGTGCTAACATAACATCTGTTATACTCCACTCATCAAACTTTTCAAGTATACCATAAAGTTCATCGTCTGAAAAATCAAATAAATAATAATCTTTAACTACTAAGTCAATGTTTTCAGCTGCTATTGCATTCAACATCTTGTCAACTTTTTCAAAATCAGTAGATTTTAATTTAAGTACAAACTTATCATCCAGTTCAGCTCCTCCAGCAAATGTCATATCATATGAAGGGCGTATATCCTCGATATAATATTCAATTCCATTAGCGTTTAGCAACTCAATGAGTTCGAATGCATCTGCTTTCGTTTTGAATTTTTTATAGGTAACAATTT
>JAYTLG010000245.1:0-2560 GCA_043729555.1 Cytophaga sp. | reverse complement strand
CCCTTTATCTGTTTTGGTTTGTAAATACAAAACAGGGTCATTGTCAGGTTCTGCCATGAGGTTATTGGTTGTATAACCACACGGTTTATCCACAATTTGAGCAGAGAAAGGCGAACCAAAAACAGTACTAAAACCCGGACGCAACTCAATAGAACTACCTGCATAGAAATCAGCACCTGCACCATCTACAATAAAACCGCCTTTTGTATCGGCTATTACATTGTTATTAGCATCCCTTTGTACATCCCCTGCATAGATTGTCCCTTCAACTGCGCTGCCATTCCAAGCTACATAACAATACGTCTTTTTTGAACTACTTGACGTATTGGTATAAAATGCTCCATTTAAGCCATCTAACAACAGTTTTTTGTTTGAAGCAAACCATACTTCAAACCCTCTACTACCTGTAATATTGTCTAACTTCAAATCAGCGACCATAGAACGAGCATCTGTAATTGAGTTAGGGTCAGTTGTGGGCCAATCGTTGATACCAGAGGGAGGCGTTGGGAATGATGACTTCACAGAATTTTCTTTATCTTCCCAATCTTGCCAGAGCTTATCTACAAAATTGTGATGCAAATAAAAAATAGGGTCTCTTGGGGATGCACCCCCAAGCATTGTTCCTCCAACAAAGTTATGACCTATATTGTGATAGAATTCTAAACGCTTTGAGTAAAAATTAGACTGCCCAGATGCAGATTGATAAGTCTGAGGCATGAAATTACTGAGAAGCGTGTACATCTCACTGAGTTTAGTGGCATTAGCCAAATTATCTCCACTATTAATCATACCGGATCGAGTGAGGTCGAAACCATGACTATTCAAAGTGGGTAGATCTAAAAAACCCGTAGCATTCCATGTGATATTAGAGATATCATACTCAATTCGCCAATCCCAGTAAGGAATTGTAATTTTATCAGCGTTTAGGATTCCCGATTTTCTCAATACATCTTCAATTTCCACTATAAAAAGCCGATGCCATGATAGGAATTGAGTACCATTAGTATTAATAATCGTCTGTGTCCCAGGATTAAAAAAAGTAAATGTATGAATTTCAGAAGCAAAATGACGCTCATGATGATATGCCTCATCTTCAAGAATTGTTTTACTGGCAATAACAGCGTCTCGATAAGTCCTTTTCTCACTCGGAGTCATTTCTCGATGATCTTTGCGAATAATTTGTGCTGTTACAGAACTATACCATAAGATTGTAACAGAAAAAAGTAATAAATTTCTAATTCTTACCATAATTGAAATCGTTTTGAATGTGAAAAAATTGAATTAAACGTCAATGCATTAACAGTACAAATTTGAGGCATCCAAACATATATTTTGTTACGATAATCACGCATCCGGTTACGAATTTGAAGCATATTTCATTTCACTCTTGATAGTGATAGTAAATGCCTTTACTTTTGAAGCAAAAAATTAAAATATGTTGAAAAAAATTATTATTACTTATCTATTTCTAAGTACTGTATTAGTACACGCCCAAAGCCTCGACCTAAACCTTAGTTTTGAAAAATTAGACACTAATGGCAAAACAGTTGCAGGTTGGCAAAATCATTTTGATCGCCCGCACCCAATCTCTGATGCTTACGAAGGTAATAATGCTATTACGATTAATGTATGGTATGTAGGATCACCAGGTTATTTGAAATTAGGTGGATACAATGGACGAGAAACTAACGGCGTTCCATTCACTGAAAAAGTAAAAAAGCTCAAAGGATATTATAAATATGAGTATGGTGAAAATTGTGGTAATATAGATTCGGGAGAAGTTTATATATTTCTCAAAAGGTACAATCAACAAACGCAAATGACTGATACTGTTGGAAGCGGAAAACTCTATTTAGGTCAGTCCTCAGTCTATAAATTATTTGAAGTGCCTTTGATATACAAAAGCCAAAATCAACCTGATAGCCTTTCAATTGAATTTTATTCACGAGGATATGGAGGAAATAAAAAAGAACCTTGCTTTATTCCAACCAATCGTTTTCTCACCATTGATAATCTAAGTTTGGAATATCTAACACCCACAACGGACATTGAAGAAAACTTGCAATTATCTGTTGTGCCTAACCCAACCAATAGTTTTATTCAAGTGAAATGGCATAATACCAACACATTAGTAGATGCTATTTTATTAAAAGACGCATTGGGGCGTACCTTGCAGCAAAAAAAGACTGTCAATACTGAGGGGGTAGAATTTGACTTATCTAATTTACCCACAGGCTTATATTTTATAGAACTTAATCAAAATGGTAAGCATTTGGCTACGCGAAAGGTAGTAAAACATTAATATTTTAAAAATAATTCATGATGAAAAAAGCGATTATTATTTGTTTATTATTAAAACTAACTGTTTCTCATGCCCAACGCCCCGACCTCAATCTTAGCTTTGAGAAGTTAGATAGCACCGGTAGAAGACCGGCAGGTTGGCAAAATATATTTTTGAATTTACGCCTTGAACCAGATGCTTATGAGGGAAATAACGCAGTGAAAATATCTACTTGGTATATCGGACAACCTCAAAATATAGTATTGGGTGAATATCCCG
>JAYTLG010000244.1:0-3533 GCA_043729555.1 Cytophaga sp. | reverse complement strand
CAATGATTTCAGAAATTGTTCGTAGCTCAGCGAATATTAATAATGGTGCCAAAACAAAATGGTCTAATTTTTTTCATGCAATGTTCTTGTTACTATTTGTATTGTTACTACCAACATTGTTAAAACAAATACCATTAGCTGCGTTAGGTGCAATGTTAATATTTACAGGATATCGATTGGCCTCCCCCAAAGTGTTTAAAGAAATTGCGCATATTGGCAAAGATCAATTATTGATTTTTCTTTCGACATTGATTGTTACACTTGCTACAGATTTAATTATAGGTATTGTATTTGGCATTCTTGTTAATTATGTGATTCATTTCTTTTCGGGGGCTACATTAAAAACAATTTATAGAATAAATGTTGAAACAGTTGTTTTGGAAGATGGTGCTAATAAAATTGTAATCAAGGACACACTATCATTTGCGAATTATTTAAAATTTAAAAAGTACTTATTAAAAATACCTAGTGGAAATAAATTGGTATTAGATTTTACCCATGCTCAAATGATTGACCATACCGTGCTTGAACATTTGTATCATTATGCGGAGGATTATGAAAGAATGGGTGGGAAAATGAACATTGAAGGACTTGAGCAACTTGCGCCTAGATCTTCACATCCTCTTGCATCGCGTGTTAAGCAAATTGGTGGGGTTGTTACGAAGGAAATTACAAGAACAGAATTATTTAAAAATATTGCTTCTGAGTATAATTGGAAATTTATATCTTCATCACCAAATTTTAATGAAGAATTCAAATTGTTTAGTGATTATAACAAGTCTATAAAATACTTAGGGAATACACTTTCTAAAGTTGTTAATGAGGTCGAATTGCAGGTTGTTGATATTAGTATCGCAGGTGGAGGTACGATGAAAACTCAAATTCAAAGCATAACTGTTTTTTTGATAGACAAAGAGTTGCCATCATTTGTATTAACTGAAGAGGGGGCACTAGAAAAAATATTTGACAATACATTGTTGGATGATATAGATTTTGATGATTTTCCAAAATTCTCAAGGATATATAAACTTGTAGGTACAGACATTCCTGCAATTCGTAATTTTTTCAATCCAGCATTAATTTCATATTTAGAATCTAATCACATTTATAATATTGAAAGTAATGGGAATCAATTGATCATATTTAAAAAAGAAGCTGTTGCAATTGCTGAAGAGATTAAAGAATTAATTGCATTTAGTAAAGGTTTCTTACAACACATATAAAATACAATTATGTTTAAAAGGTTATTATCTTTTCTGTTTATACTGTCAATCGGTTATGTACATGCACAATTAATTGATAGTATTCCTAAATCAACAACGAAAATTAAATCAGTAACGAAGCCTGTTAAGTTTTGTTTAAATGAAGAGGGTAGTCATTATGTACAATTTACAGGCTTATTTCAGGTTTGGGTACGCTATAATGAAAATAATCCAAACTCAACAATTAACAAACAAACGCAAGGTGCCGAAAGTACCTTTGATATTGGCTTGAGACGTGTGCGTTTTCAAACCTTTGCACAAATAACCGATAAAGCATTTTTTTATGTCCAAATTGGACAAAATAGTTTTGGTTATTTATCGGAACGAAAGTTTGGTTTGTTTTTGATGGATGCTACAGGTGATTATGAATTTGTAAAGCGTAAATTAAGTTTGGGTGCGGGTTTGGGTGCATGGGTAGGGCCTACACGTTTCTCATCGCCAAGTGTCGGCTCATTTATGGGTATGGATGGTCCAATATATCTTCAAACAACAAATGATTTAAACGATCAGTTTGTACGAAGATTGATGGTATATGCGAAAGGTAAATTGGGAAAGTTTGATTATCGCTTAAGTGTTGCAAAACCATTTGTTGTTAACTCAGGTGCTAATGTTAATGGCACAGGACAAGCAACGATTGGGTTCTTGAGCAAAGATGGTTTTCAAAATAATGTTGCAACGTTTTCAACAGCAGATCCAAATCTTCAATTAAATTCGTATGTAGCGTATAATTTCTTTGACGAAGAATCAAATAAGACACCGTATTATACAGGTACCTATTATGGTGTGAAAAAAGTCTTTAATATTGGTGCTGGTATACAATATCAAAAAGACGCCATGTGGTATACAACAGTAAAAGACCCAGTAAATAATCCAGCGGTAATTGATACTGTCTCTCACCAATTACTCTGTGCAGGTGTGGATGTATTTTATGATGTTCCTTTAAATAAAGAAAAAGGGACGGCCTTAAGTTTTTATGCTGCATACTTGTATAGCGATTATGGGCGCAATTATATACGTAATTTGGGCGTCATGAATGCTGCAGATGGCGGGCAAGGTTACAGTGGTACGAGTGGTTTGTATAACAGTGGTGGTGGTAGTGCATTTGCCATAAATGGTACAGGTAGCACAGTTTCTGCCCAGTTGGGTTATAAAATGAAGGATGGATTGATTGGTGAACAAGGTACATTAATGCCTTATGTAATGACACAGTTGTCAGGTTATCAATATTTCGACTATAAAGTTATGTCTGTTTACAATATTGGTTTAAACTGGTTGATTAAAGGTAATTATTCTAAGTTTACACTCGATTATCAAAATCGACCCTATTTTGAAGAAACAACAGCAAGCAATGCTCCTGAATCTACTGTTAGAAAAGGGATGCTTGTATTGCAATATCAATTGTCATTTTAAATGAGTACACATCGATAAAAATAATAGCTTGAGGTTTTAAATCTCAAGCTATTCTTTTTATCGATGTGTTTCTTTTTCAAATAATATGCTGCAATAACTTTCGTATCGGGTAGGAGCAATTGTAAAGGCTTCTACCGACTCTTTAATTTTGCAGCCAGGTTCATTGGTATGTCGACAGTTATGGAAGCGACATTGACCCATTAGATTGCGCATCTCTGGAAAATAGTGCGACAATACATTGTCTTCAATTTCAAATAAGCCCAACTCTTTAATACCTGGCGTATCGATTACTTTTGAATGCTCGTCTAAGTCGTACATTTCAGCAAAAGTAGTAGTGTGTTTTCCTTTTTGAGAATGGTCTGAAATAATATCGGTTTTAATTCCAAGCTGAGGAAATATTTTATTCACCAAGGTTGATTTACCTACGCCCGAATGCCCCGAAATAACGGAGGTTTTGCCAAACAGTAAAGGCATTAATGCATCAAGTCCATCGGCTCTTTCCATGGATGTTAGAATACAAGTATAACCTAAAGGTGTATACACATCTTTGAGGTATAAATACTCTTCCATCAACTCTTCGTTGTATAAATCTGATTTATTAAAAACAATGATCGCAGGTATTCTAAATGCTTCGCACGAAATCAAAAATCGATCGATAAAGCCAATCGATGTTTTTGGTTGCTTTAACGTAACAAGTAAAATACTTTGATCAATATTGCAGGCAATTAAATGTCCGAAAGCTGTTTTGTGTGAAGACCTACGTATGATGTAATTGGTGCGTGGTGTTATGGTAAAAATAACTGCTTCGGTAGGTGTAAGCGGATCAATTGTCATTTCAACAAAGTCGCCAACAGATAATGG
>JAYTLG010000243.1:0-7114 GCA_043729555.1 Cytophaga sp. | reverse complement strand
TTTGTAAAAAAAGACACCCTCAATCTTCAAACACAAAGCGATAGCATACATATCAAACGCATCATTACCAGCACCTCCGAAAAAGATGTTCAAGCAGATGCTACCTTAATACAAACGCCTGCTGATTTTAATTATCCCTACGCAATTGCATTAGGCATTGGTGTATTCTTACTGCTTATCGTCTTATATAAAATATTCGGAAAATTTATCATCAAGAGCTATCGACTATTTATTCTTAGAACTATTCATAATAATTTCATTAAAGATTTTGATTCCTTGTTATTAGAATTTAAAACATCTGAAGATTTACGTGTTATTGAACAAACATTATCCATTTGGAAAACATACCTAACACGATTGGAAAACAAACCGATTAATACTTACACCACAAAGGAATTGATTTTATTGTACGAGCAAGAAGAACTAGAATCTACCTTGCAGTCGTTGGATCGAAATGTATATGGTGGCGTAGTTACCAAAAACTCCTACGACGAATTACAAACCATTCGAAAATTCACCAATAGACGCTTCCAGATACGAAGAAGATTTATAGCCAATGGATAATTTTCAATACGATATCAATGAGTGGTATGCAATACAGTACTGGTTAAAACTAGCGGTATTGAAAAGTTATATTTGGGAAAATCCATCCTACTTATATGGCATCCTAGCTGCGCCTTGCTTACTGTTGTTGCGTTGGTTATTTTATTATCGTTTTAGAAAAAAATACAAGGTTGCCCTCAATAAAAAAGAAACCAAGTCTTTAAACCTGATACAAATACTTCGATTCATTCCATTAAGTCTATTATTGATTTCAATTTCATTTATCATCGTTGCATTAGCACGCCCACAAAAAAGCAACGAAACAAATACACAATATACCGAAGGGATTAATATTGTATTTGCAATGGACATATCCGAATCGATGAAGATTACAGATATACACCCAAGCAGATTTGATGCAGCAAAAGATATTTGTATCGATATCATCAACAAACGCACAAGCGATCGAATCGGAATTGTATTGTTTTCGGGAGAAGCAATCACACTGTCTCCTCTTACCAACGATTACAAATTATTGAAAGATAAACTCAAAGATTTAAACCAAACGCAATTCATACAATCTGGAACCGCTATTGGAACGGCATTAGGGACGGCTATTAATCGCTTAAAAAACACCAACAATACCGAACGGTTAATCATATTAATTAGTGATGGCGAAAACACCGCAGGACTCATGGACCCGAATACCGCTGCTGAACTGTGCTTGGAATACAACATTAAAATATATTGTATTGGTTTGGGTAAAGATGGCACACATCAATTTAAAGATGCCGACGGCAGTACGCAGTATGTCGAAAGTAAATTAGATGAAAACACCCTAAAGAACATTGCCAATACCACGAAAGGGAAATTCTACCGTGCGTACAACAAAAAAAGTTTGACCGATATTATTGACAACATCAATCAGTTTGAGAAAGGCAAAATCATCCAATTGCAGTATACGGATATTAAAGACTTCTACAGTATTTACTTAAAATGGGCTGTAGTATTTTTTCTATTATGGACGGCAACACGTATTTCCTTCCTAAATAATTTCTTAGAAGATTAAGCTATGCCGGATTCGATTGATGCAAAAGAAGCAGATTATTTATTTGTAAAAACATCGCAACTCAGCAATGCGGGGAATGGCCTGTTTACTTCTATCGACATATACAAAGACGAAGTAATTTCGTTGTTTAAAGGGGAAGCCTTATCTGCAAAGGAAGCGGCTACACGTGCTAAAAACAAAACCGATGGTTATTTCATCAACATGCTTGATGGCAGCATTCTCGATTCAAAAAACACCACATGCTTTGCCAAGTACGCCAACGACTCACAAGGTTTAACAAAAACGAAATATCCCTACAACGCCGAAATTACGTTGTCGGACGAGGAAGAGGTTTGTTTGGTGGCTACAAAAAAAATAAATTCGGGTGAAGAAATTTTTTGTAGCTATGGCAAAGCCTATTGGAAAAAATTTAAGCAGAAATAAACATCGTTTCACAAACTTATTCTTTTGCAAACCGAATAATAAAAGCGCTTACTTCAAAAATACATCTGGCTGGTTTTTTTTAGCCAGGTACAATAATTCGAAAGGCGCCCTTCGCTGCTGGTAAAGGCTTACCATTTAGTTGGCCTGATAAAATGCACTGATTCTTACCTAAATTAAATTTAGGTAAGAATCAGTTTTACACTCGCTACAAGAAGCACTGCAGCAAGAATATATTTGAGAATTTTATTGTCGAATTTTTCACTACCTAAATAGGCCCCTGCAAAGCCACCAACAACAGCAGCTGCCAACCATGGATAGATTTCAGGATTAATGGTAATACCTTTATTTATCAAGGCCATTAAACCAGAAATAGAATTCACTAAAATAAAAAGTGCAGAAGCTGCAGCTGTTTCTTTCATTTTCCCCCAGTGCAATAAAAGAATAACCGGACTAAGGATAATCCCTCCTCCTATTCCAATCATACCGGAAAAGAAACCGATTACTGCGCCAATCATCAATGCATAGATCCATTTAAAATCTTTGGTCTCTTCACTTTCTTTACCTATAAGTCCTGCAAGTCGCAGAATTGGGAAGACAAGACACAGACCTAAAATCTTTTTGTATATATCGGCGCTCAAAGGTATGCTTGCGCCTAAGTATGAAGCAGGAATCGATGCGATAGCAAATGGTAAAAATAATTTCCATTTAAAATATCCACCTCGATAATATTGAATAAATGCAATCAGCGAAACAAAAACATTCAGAATAAGCGCCGACGACTTCATCATAGAAGGCTGTACGGCAAAGACTGCAAGAACAGCTAAATAACCACTTGCACCACCATGGCCCACCGAGGCATACATGAATGCCATAACGGCTATTAAAATCAAAAATAAAGGTAAATAGGACGATGCTATTATTGAAGATTCCATATTTTGTTTCGTTATTCACAAAAAGGAACAACGAAACAAACCTACTGAAAATATTTTAATCGTACAAATGCGTTTTCAAAGTTTTTGATACACAAACGAATTATTAAGTGTCTATTTTTTTTTAAAAAAAACAGGTAAAAATCAGAGATCAAAAAATTAGATTTTCATTTTACTATAATTTAAGCTTTTTATTATATGTCTTAAGAAATTCTTGAAAGGCTGTATTAAATGCATTAAACTGAACAATGGCTTTTTCACCAAACTCCGTTACAACGGCCTGCCCACCACCCTTACCACCTCTATGGGATATAACAAGTGGTGCTTGCGCCTGTTGATTCATTTGGTCAATCAATTGCCAAGCTTGACGATAAGACATCTTCATTTCCAACGCTGCTTGTCGGATAGAACCAAATTGTTTTATTTTTTCAAGAATTTCAATTCTTCCATAACCCAAAAAAGCACCTTCTTCGGTGTCAATCCAGATACGACCGCTGGCTTTAAGTTTTGTTTGCATACTTAATGGCATATTGAAAATAGTAAAACGATATAGAAATATATTAAAAAAAATGCTGAATGAAAAGTGTGCATCTAAAATATGCAAATGCCATTTGCGCAATCACCAATAAATTTGGAATAGTCGACATGAACGTACTTAGAGCAAATGAATTCTAAAGCCCCCTTACTGTGCTATCTTTATGATGACATAAACATCATGGTTGGTTTACTTTTCGAGAGATTATAAAATTCGACGTAATTGTAAATCGTATTAAAAAGACATAGAGGAATAAGTATATTAATGGGGAGTAACCTCAACTCCTATGCAATTATTCTTTCATAACAGGTTCGCGTATAAACTTTACCCAATCTTGGTGGAGCTTTTTGTTTAATACCCTAGGGAATTTATTTTGTCCTCCCTCCTTACCTCTGTATTTCAACCATTCATAAAAAACAGTTGTTGGCAACACGTGTACAAAAATTTCTTTCAATGCCGAAGTACGTTCAACACGGTAATCATCATTCAAAACATTTAATTTTTCATCGAGTAGGCCAGTCAATACTGCAATATCCACAGCATCGTCCGTACCAATATACCATTGATGTGCAAACAAGTTTTGGTGTGGAATACCAGCCACAGCAAATTCCTTAATCGTTATATTTAATTCCTCCGAAACCAATTTTATTGCCTGGTTCATATTATCTACCGACAAATGTTCGCCGCATAAACTAATAAAGTGTTTCGTACGTCCCGTTATAATAATTTCTGCATTGGCTTTATCTACAAATCGAATTACATCCCCAATAACATAACGCCATGAACCAGCACACGTGGACAACAAAATTATGTAATCAACCCCTTCTTCAACTTCATGGATCATAAGTGTTTTTGGATTAACGACCACTTCACCTGAAGCCGAAATATTTTGTTCATTAAAAGGAATGAACTCAAAGAAAATACCATTATTCAATACCAACTTCATGCCTTTTCTACCCGGACCAGATTGATATGCAATAAATCCTTCGGAAGCTAAATAGGTTTCTATATAAATAATTGGTTTCGCTAATAAACGTTCAAAACCATTTTTATAGGGTTGAAAGGCAACACCACCGTGTACAAATACAGACAAGTTTGGCCAAATATCGTGAATTGTTTCAACTTCATATTTTTCAATGATGCGTTCAATTAAAATTTGCAACCACGCAGGTACACCAACAATGAAGCCTATATCCCAATCTGGTGCCGATTCTACAATTTCATTCAACTTACTTTCCCAATCTCGGTTACGCGCAATCTTTGACCCAGGCTTATAAAAATATTGAAACCAAAAGGGAATTTTACTCGCTTGAATACCACTCAAATCTCCTTCGTAATAGGTTTCCGTTTTGTGTAAATGTGTACTCCCTCCTAACATCAAAATTCCTTTTCCTAATAACTCTTTAGGGAGCTTATAGTTTGACAATGACAACAACTGTCGAATACCGATTTTTTTTATTCGCTTTTAAAAATTCTTTTGTTATGGGAATATACTTGGTAGATGCCTCTGAAGTACCAGAACTTAATGCAAAATAGTTTATCGTCCCAGGCCATGTCACATCAGGTTCGCCAGCCTTTGAACGATGCCACCATTCTGAATAGATTTTATTGTACGAATAAACAGGAACTCTACGTTTATAAAAATTATAAAAATAAGATTTATCAGAAGATTTAAACTGATTTAAGATTTCCAAAAAATTAAAGTACAAACCAAATTTAGTGTGCACACTCGTTTTTAATAGTTTTTTTAATACTTTACGTTGCTGATTAAATGCATCTTGCTTTTTTTTGTAGGTAATGTGCCTAATTTTATTGCTCTAGTAAATAACTTCCCAAATAAATCCATAAATTATACGTATTAAAAGCTGAAATTTAACACCTATAAATCAAGCGAATGTTAAATTATGATAAACAAAACTGCATTAGAACAAATAAACCATAATTTACAAGCAAATAATACCAATCTTATTGCTGTTACAAAAACGCATCCAATTGAGGTACTGAAAGAAGCGTATTCAATTGGCCTTCGTGTATTTGGAGAGAACAAAGTACAAGAGCTTGTTTCGAAAGCTGAAGTATTACCCAAAGACATACAATGGCATTTGATTGGACACTTGCAAAGCAACAAGGTAAAATACGTTGCTCCCTTCATTCACATGATTCATTCGGTTGATAGCTTTAAACTGTTGCAAGAAATCAATAAAGAAGGAAAAAAAAACAACCGTATTATCAACTGTTTATTACAAGTATACATAGCAGATGAAGACACAAAGTTCGGACTGGACCAAATAGAACTGATGGCATTGCTAAACAATCCGGCATTGGAGCAATTGGAAAACATCCAAATTCAGGGTTTAATGGGCATGGCAACCAACACCAACAAGACCGAGCAAATTCGTTCTGAATTTCATTCGTTAACGAACTTATTTAAGACGCTTTCAACTTCTATTACTCGAAAAAATATTGAATGGAAAGAAATTTCCATGGGCATGACATCCGACTATAAAATTGCCATCGAAGAAGGCAGTACGCTGGTTCGTATTGGTAGTGCCTTGTTTGGAAGCCGTTGAATGTTTTAAGTATTAGGTTTTAAGTTTTAAGAAAAAACACAAATAGTTACATTTGCTGTTGGTGTTTCTGCCTGAACAAATGATATCTTAGTGGTACCGTGTTTGCGCAGAGCAACACCAACCTAGACTGCCAACTATTGAGAGCAGCGTGGTTTTTGGTAGCCCGCGTTGTCCTAGGCTCGTTAAATAAGGAACAGAGCTGGCGGGAATACCAACAACAGCAGCAGTATTGCCGCAACGTACCATTCGTCGGACCACAAAAAAGTGTTCTGACGAATGTTTATAATTCATAACTCATAATTTATAATTAAAACAATATGTTACACAAAACATTCTTACTTGCAGGAAGTATTTTAACAGGCTTAGGCGTTGCGATTGGTGCGTTTGGTGCACACAAACTAAAAGATTTTTTATTGCAGACTGGCAGAACAGAAACATTCGAAAAGGCTGTTATGTATCAATTCTACCACAGCTTTGCTTTGTTGATTGTTGGCATCTTGTTGATGCAAGCGCAATTCAATTCAAAATATTTAAACTATGCAGGTTATAGTTTCATTGCAGGCATTATAATCTTCTCTGGCTCTCTCTACATCTTATGCCTAACAGAAACGCCGAAGTGGGGTGCTGTGACGCCTATCGGTGGCGTATGTATGATTGCAGGATGGGTGCTGGTGTGTATGAGTTTCTGTAAATAGTTACTAGGTTCTAATTATTAGTTTCTATACGAGAGAATAACCGCTCCGCTGCGGTGGAGAAGGCAAAGTATTTTCGCAAGGAGCGCAAAAAAATGTTTAGAATAATGACCAATATGTCTTAGCAACAATTTGCTAAGACATATTGGTCATTATTCTAAACATTCATAGTAATAACGTTTCTCCTTTTTGACCCGTATTATATTTTTACAAAATTCGTGCATATCAACAATGTAGGATGATGCATTGATTTTTAATTTAAATCGCTCTAAGTAGATTTCCGCCTCAGCTCTAGAAGCAAAGCTTATGATTATCGTTTTAAACTTTTTATCTTTTTTGTATAAAAAGCAATT
>JAYTLG010000242.1:0-7842 GCA_043729555.1 Cytophaga sp. | reverse complement strand
TTTGATTTTATGACCTTGCCTGATGAATTGACAACAGGTTCAAGCATTATGCCGCATAAGAAAAATCCAGATGTATTTGAATTGATTCGTGCGCGTTGCAATCGTTTGCAAGCATTGCCAAACGAGATTTCCATGATTATGGCAAATCTTCCGTCAGGCTATCACCGCGACATGCAATTGATTAAAGAAAATTTCATTCCTGCATTTCAAGATATCAACGATTGTTTACGTATTGCCAACTTTATGTTGAAGCAAGTAAAAGTAAAAGAGAATATTGTTAAGGATCCAAAATACTTGTACATGTATAGTGTAGAAGTAGTAAACAATATGGTGCTTGATGGTGTGCCATTCCGTGATGCATACAAAAAAGTAGGCGGGATGATTGAAGACAAAACGTTTACTGCCCTAGATGCCATTAATCACACACACGAAGGTAGTATTGGTAATTTAATGCATGCTGAAATTAAAGCTTCAATGCAGAAGGTGTTAGATTCGTTTCAATTTGAAAAAGTAGATACTGCTATTCATAAGCTTATTTCTTAATGTTTGAGGGGGTACTATGAAAGGTAGATACAAACATTATAAAGGCAATGAATACGAAGTTGTTGGAACGGCCAAGCACAGCGAAACAGAAGAAGAATTAGTTGTTTATTTCGCTGTTAAAAATCCGGAACAGATGTGGGTACGTCCACTACAAATGTTTATGGAGGAAGTAGAGGTTGATGCCAAAAAAGTAAAACGGTTTCAACGAATTGATTGATTTTTTTCTTTCACAAACTAGCTATTGTATTTAATTGTTATCAAGATTTATACAATATAATTATGTCTACACTGATTTTTTTAAGAAATAAAATTATACGAAGGTTTATTAGTCTTCGGGAATTGTCCATGCGGAAGATACCATATGATGAAATAATTCGTATTGAATTATTGGTAACTATGTGTGTCAGTATCCTTGCTATTGGGTCGATATATCTTGTTGTTGGCTTATTTTTGAGCGTCTCTTTAAATATTTTATTGATCTATTTGGTTTTTTTCTTATTAATCATTCCTTCAGTATTGTATCTCATAAAAATAGGGAAGCATAATTTGGCTAAACTAATCATGATGGTTATTGGTAGCGCATTTATGTTTATCAAAGCAGCATCCTTGGGCCCCGATTCTGGAATGAATATCTCCATGCTTATTATATTTTTTGGAACATTTGCCTTTTATAGTATCAGCGATTATAAATATATTATTTTATCATTGTCCATTGCAACAGGCCTTATTGTTGTATTGGAGCTGACAAGTTATTCATTATTGGGAGTGGATACGTCTACCAATTTGTACGAGTATGAATTTAATTATGCAGCGACTATCTTATTTTGCATCCTGTTCTTTTATGTAGTTATGCGCGTTAATGCCTACATGAATACAAAATTAGCAACCTTAAACATGAAGCTGGTTCGTAAAAATAGCATCTTGCGAAAAGTGAACTTGGAACTAGATAGCTATGTCTATCGAACTTCTCATGATATGAGAACACCTTTAACATCTTTAATGGGATTGATTCAATTGATGAAAGCTGAAAAGCATGATGCAGCGTTTGACGATATGATTAAGATGCAAGAGATGTGCGTCAATAAATTAGACCTTCAAATTGAGCAGATTATTCATTTGTCAAAAAACACGAAAACACCTTTAATACCTGTAGGTATTGATTTCTCAGCTGTTTTGAAAGATATCTTTGAAGAGGTAGATTTTTTTCAAAAACACAAAGTAATCATAACAACAATTTCAATTCAAGAAAATATTTCATTTAATTCTGATATGTATCGTATTCGAACTATTTTGCATAATGTTTTATCAAATGCATTCAAATATGTAGACAAGGGAAAGCATGATTCTTATATAAATGTTGAGATAACATCTGAAGAAAAAAATGTGTGTATTGTAATTCGAGATAACGGTATTGGCATTGCAGTCGATAAAATTTCAAATATTTTTAACATGTTTTATCGTGCAAGCAATCAAAATAACGGATCCGGACTTGGTTTATACATTGTAAAAGAAATGGTTGAAAAATTGGGTGGAACAATTGAAGTACATTCTATTGTAAATGTTCAAACGGAATTTATAATAGTTTTGCCTAAAGTGGCGTAGTTTATCGCGCTTCGTTTTTGAATTTTATTTGTAAGCCGTGAATAAAATTCCTCAATACTTGATCTTTGCATTGGCGGTATTGGCTTTGGTTCGGGCTTCGGAAGAAGGCACTTAATTCGTGTTTGCTAAATTTTAAATTTGCTAAGTCCAAAATTTCTAAGATGCCATCATCTTGTAAATTGAGCGCAATTTTTAGTTTTCTGAAAATAATATTGTTGTTTAAACTTTTTTCAGATGCAGGTTGTTCGCCTTCACGTTTGCCTCTTTTTTCAATAATAAATCCATTTAAAAAGAAGGCCAAATCTTTGTCGTATAATTCTTGAAAGAATGGATCGTCGTCTTTTTTTAACCAATTGCTAATATCCGCTCTCGTTACTATACTACCTGCATGTGCAAACAGTTCAATCATTTTGTCATCATTGAAATCGAATGTATATCGCAGGCGGCGTAATATGTCGTTATTATTCATGTTGTATTTTTAATGCTATGCTTCTGTAAAGGTACTAATGTTTGCATCAATTAAAAGGTGCCGTTATCACAGAAGGCGATCGCGTTTTGTAAGCGCTTTTGCAATATTGATATCACCTGCAGAAAAGTCGTACGTGGCGAGTTCTGTTACAGGTGCCCATTTGTAGGCGGCATGTTCTTTTAACATGATTGTGCCACTTTTTATCGACACTTCAATGGGGGTTAAATGAAGCGTGAATGTTGGGTACTCGTGTAAATAGAAGGGGTGTTCTTGTACAACTTCAACATTGATATCAAACTCTTCGTGAATTTCGCGAATAATGGCAGCGGCATTTGTTTCACCTGCTTCTACTTTTCCTCCGGGGAATTCCCATTTTAACGGCATTTTCATAATAGCACTGCGTTGCGCAATAAAGTATGTGTTATTTTGTTTGATAACAGCACATACAACAGCTATGGTTGGCAAGTTTGTCATAAGCGTATATGTTGGTATGAATAATAGTATACGTACTTATCGACAAAAGAGGTGTTTAATAGTCAAACTTTTTCAATATAACCTCAGCCATTGCAAGATCTTCAGGTGTTGTAATTTTAATGTTTTCGTATGAACCCTCCGTTAATTCAATCGCGTAGCCTGCTGCTTCTGCCACACTTGCATCGTCTGTGTAGGCTTCATTTGTTGCTTTGTGAAAGGCATCGCGTATCAACGAAATTTTAAACGTTTGGGGGGTTTGTACCAATCGGTAATCCGAACGCTGTACAGATTTGTTTCCTTTTTTGTCTACCATGCGAATCGAATCTTTCAATTCGATCGCAGCTACTGCATTACCTTTGGCTGCAGCAACTTGATAAGCTTCTTCAATAACACGCTTGCTGATAAACGGACGTACGCCATCGTGAATGGCAACAAGTCCCTCTGCTTCGCCAATACTATTCAATCCATTACGTACCGATTGAAAACGATTTTTACCGCCAGCTACAATTAAGTGTGGTATTGAAAACGAATATTTTTCGCACAAAGAATGCCAACGCTCCATTTGTTCCTCGGGCAATACCAATATAATATTTACTTGTTCTTCGCTTGCAAAAAAACGTTTTATGGTATGCATTAAAATAGGGGCATTGCCAATGGGTAAAAATTGTTTGGGCGTATCACTGCCCATTCTTGAGCCTGAACCTCCGGCAACTATTACAGCGTATTTATTCATCGTTTTAAATTTCTCTGTTTTAATTCGAACAAGATTGAATTTTATTTTGAAAAAGCCAAAAGCCTAAGGCAAAATTCCAAATAACAAAAAACAAATTCCAAACGGAGAAAACATTTTAGATTTAGCAGTAAATGGATTTCAAATAACCTTAGATTTTCAATGCCAAACACAAGCTTCAGCCTGTATTTAAGGCAGTTTGGAATTTGTTTTTTGTTATTTGGAATTTCACAAGAGAACGCTTTTTGCCATATTTGAAGTCCTGGAATGCCAATATGTCATAAATCATGTCATAAAACAGGCTTGGCATAGCAATTGCCATTTGGGTTAAAACAAAGCTTAAAAAAGTAATAAACAGAATAAAAAAATAGATATGGGAAAAATTATCGGTATCGACTTAGGAACAACCAACTCTTGCGTTGCAGTAATGGAAGGTAGTGAGGCAGTTGTAATTCCAAACAGCGAAGGAAAAAGAACTACGCCATCAATTGTGGCATTTCTTGAAAATGGCGAGCGTAAAGTAGGTGATCCTGCAAAACGTCAAGCTATTACAAACCCAACAAACACAATCAGCTCGATTAAGCGTTTTATGGGTAAAAAATTCAGCGAGTCTAAAAGCGAAGCTGATCGTTCTACTTACAAATTAGAATCTGGTAGCAATGATACTCCAAGAGTACGTATTGGCGACAGACAATATACACCTCAAGAACTTTCTGCAATGATTCTTCAAAAAATGAAGACAACTGCTGAAGAGTATTTGGGTCACGAAGTTAAAGAAGCAGTTATTACTGTTCCTGCATATTTCAATGATGCAGAACGTCAAGCTACTAAAGAAGCAGGTCAAATTGCTGGTTTAGAAGTGAAGCGTATCATCAATGAGCCTACTGCTGCTGCTTTAGCGTACGGTATGGACAAAAAAGGCAAAGACATGACAGTTGCTGTATTCGATTTAGGTGGTGGTACGTTTGACGTATCAGTACTTGAATTAGGCGACGGTGTATTTGAAGTTAAATCTACAAACGGTGATGTACATTTAGGTGGTGACAACTTTGATGAAGTTATCATTGATTGGTTGGCAGAAGAATTTAAATCTGAAGAAGGTTTAGATTTGCGTAAAGACCCAATGGCTTTACAACGTTTGAAAGAAGCTGCTGAAAAAGCTAAAATTGAATTGTCAAGTTCTGCTTCAACTGAAATCAACTTGCCATATATCATGCCAGTTGACGGTATGCCAAAGCACTTAGTTAAAACATTAACAAGAGCTAAGTTTGAACAACTTGCAGATAGCTTAATCAAACGTACGTTGGCTCCATGTAAACAAGCATTGAAAGATGCAGGTTTATCTATCAGCCAAATTGATGAAGTAATTTTAGTAGGTGGTTCTACTCGTATCCCTAGAATTCAGGATGAAGTTGAAAAATTCTTCGGTAAAAAACCTTCTAAAGGTGTTAACCCGGATGAAGTAGTTGCTTTAGGTGCAGCTATCCAAGGTGGTGTATTGACAGGTGAAGTGAAAGACGTTTTATTATTAGATGTTATTCCTTTGTCTCTTGGTATCGAAACAATGGGTGGTGTGTTCACAAAGTTAATCGAAGCAAACACTACAATTCCTTCTAAAAAATCTGAAACATTCTCTACAGCATCTGATAACCAACCATCGGTTGAAATTCATGTATTGCAAGGTGAGCGTGCATTAGCTAAAGATAATAGATCTATCGGTCGTTTCCACTTAGGTGATATTCCTCCAGCTCCACGTGGTGTTCCTCAAGTTGAAGTAACATTCGATATTGATGCAAATGGTATCTTGAATGTATCTGCAAAAGATAAAGGTACTGGAAAAGAGCAAAAAATTCGTATCGAAGCATCTTCAGGTTTATCTGCTGATGAAATCGAGCGTATGAAAAACGAAGCGAAAGAAAACGAAGGAAAAGACAGAGAAGAAAGAGAAAAGATTGAAAAAATCAATCAAGCTGATTCAATGATTTTCCAAACGGAAAAACAATTGAAAGAGTTTGGTGACAAACTTTCTGCTGGAAATAAAACTGCAATCGAAGGTGCTTTGACTGAATTAAAGGCTGCTTATGAAGCGAAAGATATTTCTTCTATTGATGTAGCAATGGCTGCAATCAACACTGCATGGCAAGCAGCTTCTCAGGAAATGTACAGCGCTGAACAAGGTGCTGGTCAACCAGGAGCTCAATCAAATGCATCTGCTGAAGGCGACGGCGTTACAGACGTTGAATTTGAAGAAGTAGAAGGCGATAAAAAATAATTTCACCTTTGAATTATATTGAAAAGAGCGGCTCACAAGGCCGCTCTTTTTTTGTCCATGCATCAATTTGACAAGGAAATTCTTTCTTACTTGTATACTAACTATTTGAAGGATATATTTGATGTACATCGAAATGAATGGTTTGTAAGGAAATTTGAATTCGTACCAATTCGTTTGACTTAGAAGTATTGTGGCAATTATGCTGCTGCAGATTTTAATATGGTGCCAGCATTATTACAGGAAAAAATAAAATGAATAAAGTTGTATTAGTTACAGGCGGTAGTTCGGGAATTGGCAAATCAATATGTTTGTATTTGCATGAGAAAGGATATACCGTTTATGGCACAAGTAGAAATCCAGAGCGCTATCAACATGAGTTGCCGTTTAAATTAGTGGCTCTTGACGTGTTAGATGAATCGACAATAACGCCCGCGTTAAAAACAATTATTGATGCTGAAGGTGTATTGGATGTTTTAATAAACAATGCTGGAGTTGGCATGTTAGGCTCAATCGAAGATAGTTTGGTAGAAGAAGTTAAAGAGATTTTTGAAACCAATGTGTATGGTGTGTTGCGTATGACGCAGGTTGTTTTGCCATACATGCGCGAACGTGAGACGGGTTTGATTATAAATATAAGTTCTATTGCAGGTTATATGGGATTGCCTTATAGAGGCATCTATAGCGCTACCAAAGCGTCTGTTCATATGATTACAGAGGCAATGCGCATGGAATTAAAACCCTATGGTGTTAAAGCATGTGTTGTTGATCCAGGCGATTTTGCAACTAACATTAGTGGCAATAGACGTGTAGCAAAGGCTGGTAGAGCAGGATCTGTATATGTTGCAGAAACTAATCGCATCGAAGCTATGATTAATGAAGAGGTAAGTCATTCTCCAGATCCAGTGAAGATGGGCATTGCAATTGAGAAGATTATTCAGAGCAATAACCCAGATGTGAATTATTTGGTAGGCAAGCCGCTTCAAAAATTATCAATTTTGGCTCGACGCTTACTTCCCAAGAAATGGTTCGAAAAAATCATTTCGAATCATTATAAAATGCCAAATAAATAGCAAGTGGCTTTAAATCAGGTAATAACAATAGTTCCGAAAAGCCATAAAATTTCGTAATTTGCAATAATTTAATAACAGTAAAAATATATGAATCCTTGGCATGACGTTTCTTATGGAGATGAATCTCCTTCAATAGTTCAGTGTATTATTGAAATTCCTAGTGGAAGTAAAGCAAAATATGAATTAGATAAAGAGTCTGGTTTATTACGTTTAGATCGCGTTCTTTTTTCTTCCGTGCATTATCCAGCTAATTATGGTTTTATTCCTCGTACCTATTGCGACGATAAAGATCCATTAGATGTATTGGTTATTTCTCAAGTTGCAGTTGTTCCATTTTGCATTGTTAATGCAAAGGTAATTGGTGTAATGCGTATGTTGGATGGCGGAGAAAGTGATGATAAAATCATTGCTGTAGCTGCAGATGATATTTCTGTGAATCACTACAACGATATTACGGATTTACCTCCTCATACAATTCTTGAAGTGAGACGCTTTTTTGAAGATTATAAAATTCTTGAAAACAAAGAAGTTGTTGTTGAAGGTTTCTTAGGCAAAGAAGATGCGTTCCGTATTGTTCGTGAAAGTATCGATTTGTACAACGTTACGTTTAAAAAATAAATTTAGTTTTAATAACTAAATGGAAGGTCTCCCGATCCCGACCCCGATAGCTATCGGGGTCGGG
>JAYTLG010000241.1:0-5540 GCA_043729555.1 Cytophaga sp. | reverse complement strand
GCACCCGACAAATACCAATCGTACATGCGTGCCATGATGCGCTCTACAGCAGAAACAAACAACCGCAATCCCGAAATAGCAGAAAGCATGGTTGGCACCGTTGTAGGTACGGATAGCATTACCGTTGGCAAGGTAACGGCTTTTACAACTTCCGAAGCCATAAAAAATAAGTATTGCGAAGCCGAAGTGCATTCCTTAGAAGAATTATACAAACGTTTGGGTTTAGAAAAGGCAAGCTTTAGTATCTTTGAATTAAGCACAACCGACAACATCGTTAATTTCTTTATGAGTCCTGCTTTGAAAGGTTTGTTGTTGATGTTGATTATTGGTGGTATTTATTTTGAATTGCAAACTCCTGGCGTGGGCTTTCCACTTGTGGCTGCAATGGTTGGTGTGGTCTTGTATTTTGTCCCTTCCTACTTAAATGGCTTGGCATCGAATTGGGAAATCATTGTTTTCTTTATCGGTATTGTCTTACTCATTTTAGAAATAGCCGTCATACCAGGCTTTGGCATTGCCGGTTTATCGGGATTGATATTAATTACAAGCTCGTTGATTTTAGCAGCCGTAAACAACGATGTTTTTGATTTCACATTTGTACCTGATGGCGACATCTATACGGCTTCGGCCACTGTATTAATAGCCATGACAGGGGGCACCGTATTAATTTTAGTGTCGGGAAATTTATTTTTACAAAGTGCCGCATTTAAAAAAATCAGTTTGCAAGAAACCTTTCAAGCAACCGACGGATTCACATCGAACTTCCATACCGAAACATTGATTGGCAAAGAAGGTTTATCTTATTCGGTGTTGCGCCCAAGTGGTAAAGTAATGATCGACGGTACTATTTACGATGCATACTCACGTGGTGAATTTATTGAAGAGAAAAAAAACATCATCGTAATTGAACAAATTGGTGGTTCATTAAAAGTAAAAGAAACACATGCCTAATAAAGTATCCATCGTAGCCATTATTCCTGCGCGCTACGCATCCACACGTTTCCCTGGCAAACCATTGGTATTGATCCATGGTAAAACCATGATACAATGTGTGTACGATCAAGTAAAAAGCACAGCCGAAATTACAGAGGTGGTAGTTGCTACCGACGACGATCGCATTGAAGCGGAAGTGATTCGTTTTGGCGGAAAAGTAATTCGTACCTTACCCGAACACCCAAGTGGCACCGACCGTTGTTATGAAGCCTATCAAAAACTAAATCAGAAATTTGATTTCATCATCAACGTGCAAGGCGACGAACCTTTTATTCAACCCGAACAAATACGCACGCTGGCAAGCATCTTAACACCGGATGTGGAGTTGGCGACACTGATTAAAAAGATTGAAGACGAAGAAACGCTGTTCAACATCAATACGCCTAAAGTTGTAATCAACACTGGCGGTAAAGCAATTTATTTTAGCCGACAAACCATTCCATACCTACGTCAATACCCCGACAAAAAAAATTGGTTGTTACAGCATACGTTTTACAAACACATTGGCATGTATGCTTACCGACCGGACATTTTAGCTGCAATTACAAAATTGAAACCGTCGGCACTGGAGCTTGCCGAATCGCTTGAGCAGTTGAGATGGTTAGAGAGCGGCTATGCGATACACACCGCGGTTACTACGATAGAGACGGTGGGAATTGACACACCGGAGGATTTATTGCGGGTAACGCAATAAATCGAAAAAAACAAATTACAAATTACAAAGGGGCAAGCTTGGTTTTATCACAAACCTCCTATGAGGTTTTGTAACCATCATCGATGCTTTGCCGAAATACCTAATCTCTTTTATTGAAAAACCTCATAGGTTTCGGTGCTATTACACACGAAGTCTGAACTACAATGACTATCTAACACGAAGTATAGAAAATCATCCCACTACTCATATACTAAAAATAGAAAACAACCGTTTAACGTCGTAGAAATTTAAACCTTTTCTTAACTATTCAAGAAAGCATATGAAAACTTTTTTCACATCAGTATTGTTTTTTTTGTATGGCATATCCTATTCTCAAAATGACAGCACGGTTATTTTTATTGAAAAAAATGGGATATTTACATCACCTATTCAATTGCCTAAAGGTTTTAAACTATTGGGTTTATTAAAAAACGACACTTCACAAAGCAAATATTATAACGAAATAAAAATCAATTGGTTAAAATCTCCCAAAACTGAACTGACACACGCCGGGTTCAGAATAGAAACTTCCACTATTCAAGGATTATTTATAATAGCTATAAACTTTGATTTGCCAAAACACTTTTATGTGAATGATAACAGAGCGTATCTTTTTGAATGCAATAATAATTATTTATACCCAGGGAAAACATTTATCCTAGAATCATACATTCATAAATGGAATGGCGCGGATTACGTTGATCTATCCAGTTCAGGAATTGTATCCGATAGTTTGACTAAGATCGACATCAAAGCAAGAAATAAAACAATTGCAACAATAACGGGCGCAATACCAAAAGTCATCATAGAAGGGCGTTTCAACGGAGACGGAGCTTCTGATTTTGTATTGGCTCAAGGGAATTCGTATAAAATGTATGTATCAAATAACAACAGCTTCAAAACAATCAAATGCAAATTTATATTAGCTGATATTGTACCAGAATTTTAATTGAATACCAAAGAAAAATTATTTCCTAACCTTTTTATTCGGTGCCTGTGTCAATACAGAAGCGGCTACACTTTTTACTTTCTTGGATGTTTTTGGATCTTCCAATAATCCAGAAGCAATTGATGCTACTTTTTTAGATGTTTTTTCATTTTTGCCATAATATTATTTTTTAGTGATTTACCAATCGACCCAAAATGGCATCTAATGAAGCTTTAAGATTATCTACAGCTCCTGACACGGCGCCTTCAATGGTGTCTGACTGATCGGATACCGCAATAGGCTGCATCCCTTCAAGCCGTGCTTCCAGCATACATTTTATGTCACCTAAGCCTTCATTTTTACCGTTTTGATCTGTTATAGAAACCTCAATTTTCGTTATATCAGATTGGTATCGATCAAGTTCTTCTGCAATTAAATCAGAAAAAAAATCTTGAAGCCTTTCATCTCCATTAATTGTTTTACCTGTATTAAATTGAATTTTCATAATTAAAATATTTTTTATGTGTGATGATTTTTTTAGCCTTTATTTTCTTCTAGGTCACTATGGTCGTCACCACCCAAACTATAATAGTTATTTTCTTCATCCTCACTGCCCACACGCTCTTGTTGATCATCCAACTCCGAACCCGGAATATCCAAGTCACCACCCGACATATCCGTATCAAAGTCCTTTTCGTTTGATGATCCCTCCTCCTCATTCGTAGTTTTACGTTTTGAAAGACCCTCTGGATTCAACGCCATTTCTTTCTTCCCTCTGCTATAAATATCATCCGAAGGTGGATACAATGGATAACCTAAAAAAATATTTTTTTTCGAATCATTCGTTTCTTTTATACCCTCATGTGTTTTTGAATACGTTTGCACCAGCTCGAGTAATGAATTGTAGTATTCTTTCAGATTTTTTAAATTAATAACATCCGAATCCTTATCTGAAATTTTTACAGGCATTTCGGTTATGTATTTAGACAATTCAGGGAAATTTTTTGTGATATCCATGGTGATATCTAGTATATGCTTTTCCAGTTCGGCTATTGTTCTCATGCGATGATTTATTTAAAATGATTCATTTGATTTATTGACTATTGATTCGTACAGAAGTACCAAACATAACAGGCAATTCGGTCATGTGTTGAATAGTATATTCACTAAATTATTTTTCTTTTATTACTGGAACGTACAGTAAAATACTTACACCAACGATAATAAATAGGATTCCAAACCCTTGCAATGTGGATGCCGGCACGTTCATTGAAACAAATGTGCCAACACCTACCGCTAAACCAATCAAAGATCGAAAAACAATAATTTTATAGACAGATTTTTGATCTAAATTTAAAATCCAGTTGCAAAAGATAATTTCTGATAGCGCATAGAAAATAAAAAGAAAAGCGGTAACGGAAATTATTTTTTCAAATGAATTACAAAATATCAAAACAGAAACCCCATAAACCAACATAGCCAAGGCATGCATTTCATGGTAAGCAAATTGAACTTGTTGTCTTTGTCGTGAAAAGGCAGCAACAAAAGCAATTACAGCGCCAAGTGTCAACAAAATTCCTGTCGTTAAACGAATCATTTCAAAGGTGCTGTGTTTTGAAAACAAGAGAAAAATCCCTTCTAAAATAATGATTGCACCGTATATATAAATGGGAGTATATTTTTTCATTTTGCAGTGTTTTATGTTTTATAATAAATAGATAAAAACAGTTCAATAATTTAATTAAGCAATAAAATATTTTATATAATTATAAACGGGATCATTGACCAATCATTTTTTAGCAGCATTTCAGACTTTCATTTTTTACTGCATTCAATCAAGATTCCTATTTAATAGCGTTTTGAACTTTGTATTGCAAGTCTTCATACTACTTATAATATGTTCTTATCAATCAGCTTCAACCATCTAAAGGTGCGTTTATTATTTCCGAATGGCTTACACAATACTAAAAATGAATTACATTATTCGCATATTAAACAAATCAGAATCGCTGTATTTCACAAGATAATTGCACAATCAGAAAATGTAAAAAAAGCATTTTAAATAGCTTACAATCACATATAATTTTAATTAAAAATGATTTGCTTGATTCAAATAAAAATTGTGGTTGAGCCTTATCGACAAAGCACTATAGTATAGGTATAGCGCAACGGCCTCATTCATTCCAGTATTAGCCATCGCAGATTGACTATCTTTTATCAACCTAAAACTGTGCCGCAGAACTAGGTTGTAATCGTTTGAGCAGTTGAGATAGTTAGAGAGCGGCTATGCGATAAACACCGTCTTTACTACGATAGAGACGATTGGAATTGATACGCTAGAAGATTTGAAAAGAGGTACTATCCGCCACGGCTGAGCAAGTTACAAGTAGACAGAAAAAACCCCGATCTAACCATTTCCCCGGGCTTATTCAAATCAATTCATTCTGGATATTCAGCACCCATATTTTTGCTTAAAAGGTTTTTTTTAGCAAAAGTTTACTTTGAGAGATTAATATCCACTTTTGCTTAGCCATTATTCATTTTCTGCTAATTACCTCTCGTACACAAAACTTGTCCCCACTTTTCGTATTAAATAGCTCTTGTAATCCTAAAAGGCTTATTTTTAAAAAATATAACAATTCAAATATTAAATATCCTTTAAATAATTTACTTAATTGATATTTAATATTTATTATTGTAATAGTAATATAAAATTTATTGAATAAAATTCGTAGCATACGATTTTCAATAAATACAGCAAACAATATTCCCCTCAAACCTAAGCTGAATATGAAAAAACAATTCCTCTCTACTGCCACCATGCTCTCGCTATTGTTTGTAACACTATGCAATCATGTAGGCGCTCAAACACAATCATTTCCAGCAAATAAAACCTATGGGTATGGTAGCTTGCCTAGCAATAAA
>JAYTLG010000240.1:0-2214 GCA_043729555.1 Cytophaga sp. | reverse complement strand
TGCGACAACGATAAGTTACCCCCCTATTACTGCGGCGAACATAAAAAGTTTAGCTCTACCCAACTTTTATCATTGCTTGGCAAGGATAAAGTTAAAAACACACATAATTACCCTACCTAAGCCCTTTTACTTTTTCGAGCTTTTATTTTAAATCACCTGTAACATTCAACTAGCCCAAACGGTCTTACCGATATCTGAAATAGAACTAGGGGTAAAATCTTGATTAAATTTTAGTTTCTTTGTAATAACAAATAAACCTCTTAGATCATTTCATATCGTTTAAATGCCAACAAAGCGTTACAATCAAGCTGTACATGACTACAACAACCGATTATGTCGGTTTGTAGATAAGCTATTGCAAAATACGGACGCAGCAAAAGACATTACCCAAGAAGCATATCTACGGCTCTGGAAAAATAGAAACAAAGTAGATTTTGACAAAGTTCGAGCTTGGCTTTTTACAACGGCCTACAGATTGAGCATGGATTTTATAAATCAACAGAAACGATTCGATAAGAATAGTGAGATCCCTGAAAAATGGGTACACCAAGAACATACGGATTTAAAAGATGTCATCCACCAAGCTTTACAGATACTTCCAGAACTTCAGCGATCCATCATTCTACTAAAAGATTATGAAGGCTACAGTTATATTGAAATTGGAGAAATACTAAACCTAAATGAATCGCAAGTAAAAGTGTATTTGTTTCGGGCACGCAAAAAGATAAAAGAACACATCGGAGATTTACGATTGGTAATTTAATTCACAACAGAACAGTACAGATAGTGAAAATCGAAAAAGAAAACATAGAATCATTCATCTTTGATTATCATGAGGGAAATCTATCCGATTCGGAGAAGACTGATGTATTAAACTACATTCATACGCATCCAGAATACGAAGTAGCGTTTACTCAATTGGCACAATCTTACCTTCCACACGAACCTGCCGTTAAAAACTATGGCCTCACAAACAATTTACTTCAAACGCCTTCTACGTCGTGGTATAATAAATCGTGGATCAAAATAACTGCACCAATTGCCCTAGTTGGTTTCATTTTATTCTTTTACCTAATAGCACAAGAATCTACGAGCAATTCAACTCCGCCACCAACAACTAAATCAAAGCAACCTTCTATTGATGAAACAAAAGCCCATACAACAACAGCACTTAATTCGATCGACATAAATAAGACGGAGCAAAAACAGACGAGTAATGTTGTGAGCAATTCACTTATAAAGAACAATAGTCTACCACGTACTCATTCAACAATTGAAACAGCTACTTCATCAACATCTATTGAAACAAGTCCAACAAGTGATATCAATACACCGAAAAATGTCCAGGAAAACAAAAAACAAGTATCCGATTCCATAACAACGACTACAAACGTTATTGAATCCAACAAAAAGGTTGATGAAAACAAAAAGAAAAAATCATATAAAATAAAACCTACAACAGATTTCATTCCTACAAATCCAAATTTTTAAAATGATTTAAAATGACTTGTAACATTTAATCTATGAAACAAGTCTTACAGAAAAAAACTTAGGAACTATGACTAGATCACTTTTAATTATCGTCGCCATTTGCATGTTATTTTCATGCAAAAAAAAAATCTACGGAACCAGTGCCGCAGAATCCGTCAGAAAACACAACCGTGAATCAACTTCCCACGATGGTTATTTCTACTCATAGCGATGTAAATGGTAGAACAGCTCATACATTTAGTTACTACCCAAACAATCTTGTTAAAACAATTGTCAAATACAATATGCTCTATTGGCCTACGATATATGATTCAACCACATTTTCATACGATGTAAACAACCAAATATTCAAAAAAGAACATTACACTGACGGCCGCCTAATTGATGAGCAATACTACACATATACAGCCAGTTCAAAAATCGCAGATATAAACATAATCACTTCAACTAACTCATTACAATATCACCATCATTACAATTCTAACGACGAAGTCGATTATATATTAATGTATGAAGACGGAAACAGTCAAATAGTAGACAGCACAACAATAATTGGCAATACCGTAACAACCTATAGATACAGATTAGGTATTGACCCTGAAGAAACATTGCAAAACGGATATATGGTTTGGGGGACTGACACTTACCACCCATCAGCAAATGGTATTCACCATACTGTACCAACATGCCTTACCAAATCAATCGATTTTCAAACGGAAGTTG
>JAYTLG010000239.1:0-12335 GCA_043729555.1 Cytophaga sp. | reverse complement strand
AACGTTGATTCTTTAAAACCTCCGTTACAATCTTAAGCTTAAGTTCATAATTGTATTTGACTTTCCGTAACATAAAACTGCCCCCAAATAGTGTCTAACCTTTTGGGGGCACTACACAACTACCCACCAATAAAACAGAAGCAATCAATAATGGCAATGCCAAAACAATTATTTGAAACGCTAAAAAATTGCCATCATAATTTTCTATAATGATATGTTTACTATCAACTGTCTCAGAAATCAGTTTAAAACCTTTGGGTAAACGCATCGTATTTTCGAGTTAAAAATTAAAAAACATTTTTTATGGAATTATTAAATTTTATATTTATTTCAAAGCGGTTTTACCATGTGGTGTAGGAGAACCATTTTCGTCCAAACTTACCATCGTTATTTTTTCTATAGTTAGTATCACATCCTTTGTCATGATGTTTCTAGCTTCGCATGTTAAGGTAATCGAAGTGTTGCCATACTTTACAATATCAATTCCAATTTCGATGATATCACCTTGTTTAGCCGAACTTTTGAAATCGATTTCAGATAAAAACTTTGTTACAATTCGAGGATTGTTTAATTCAACGATTGCAAATAAAGCCAACTCTTCATCAATCCAAGCAAGCAACTTACCACCAAACAAACTACCATTTGGATTTAAATCTTCGGGCTTTACCCATTGTCTTGTATGGAAATTCATATTCTTTTTTTTATAAAAATAAACAATTCGGATTAATTATTAATATACGTCGGCCTTCTTAATAAACACAAAGATCGAAAAGAGTAATCGCAAGGAGTGCTAATGAATACAATGCTATTATGATGAATTACACGTTTATTTTACTACAACAAATGTATCTGAAAATGTCAAATTCATCACATACTTATGTAAACGTGATTCCTGTGAAAAAGTGCCGCGCACCTCATACTTACCTACTTCAGTTGGAGTCAATGAAATCAAATAAACTGAACTTTTTTTTCAAAATAGTATACTTCATTTCTTCAGGTTTGCCATTTTTGTAAACAGTTAATTTACAATCATCGTTCACAAAAGAAGTTTTATGATCAAAAGTGTCAGGTATTAATGCTAGCTCATATATTTCGCCTACGCGAGCTGTATCCGTATCTTTAGATACATGAACATTAAACCAATGCCCGAAATTACAGGAATTTGCTACTTTCATTAAATCATCATTTAACATTATCTCTTCAATAGTTAAATACACATTTATTAACTTTTGAAATACCATTGAGTCACGTGTCTCTTTATATTTTTTGTGATAATAATTTAATAGTTCAAAAGAATTATTTTTAGAAATATCTCCCAAATTTGTCAATTGGGTTATACTGTCAACCAATACAACAAATAATTCAGCTGAATCTATCGATTTATTTCTTTCAATAATTATATCCCTAGCATGATTACGAATTGCTGTATCTGGATAAATCTTGCCACTATCATCTACCTCCTTTTCAATGCGCATCAAAATACGGTTATTTTCATAAAGCGCCTGCCTAGTAATTTCACGCTGAAACCTCAATTCCATTTCATATTCATCTTTATCTGTACATGAAAAAAGTGTAGCAATAGCTAGAAGCAATACTGATATGCGAGTAAACGTGTGCTTCAAGGTGAATAAGGTTTTTGTCATATATTCAAAATGATTTCAGAAGGATAATGAAATTTAGATTAAAAGATACAGAATATATAAACAATCAGAATACGTTAATACCGAATATTTATTGAAAATATTAGAGAAACAAGTAAAATTCTACTAATCGCATTTTTTCTGTATCTTTTCACCAATCGGTCATTATGTACTAAACGAACACTATGAAAAACATCTTCTTCCTCTCGGCCCTGCTTTTATGTATGTCGGCTACTAACAGAAAGCAGCAAATCATCGCATGGAAAAATCTGGAAGCAGGTCTTGACTATGCCTTGTTTGAAGCGCCAACAAAATCAAGTTGTGCAGATTCTAAAATTGATGTTTTGAGAATCAATCCGAAGTATTTTTCATTTGAACTTCAATGCATGGAGCAAAAAAAATCAAATAATAAAAAGATTGACCAAATATGCAAAGAGAATAATTTAATTGCTGCAATCAATGCAGGGATGTTTAAGTTGGAAGGCAATTTTCAAACGTGTACGGGATATATGAAAAAAGGAGCGTATGTCAACAACGCGAGTATGAACAGTGCCTATAAAAATGTGTTTGTGTGCAACCCAAAAGACACGAACAAAGCCGGCGCAGCCATCGTTGACATTACTTGCCAAGACTGGGCACAAGCAAAGGCAAATTACACAACTTGCAGTCAAGGCATACGCATGGTTAATTGCGACCGAAAAGCAACTTGGCAGGCATCTGAAAAGAAATGGAGCATGGTATTGATTGGAGAAGATTCTTTACAAAACATCTTGTTTATCTTTTGCCGATCGCCCTATAAAGTGCTTGACTTTACAAATATGCTCCTTCAATCTGAATTGAAAATTAAACGCATCATGTATTTAGAAGGTGGACCAGAAGCCTCCTTTTATGTAAACCACACCGCACTTTCGGTACAAAAAATGGGGAGTTATGAAACGGGATTTAATGAAAATGACAACAACAGTGTATATTGGGAAATTCCAAATATTATTGGCATAAAACGAAAATAATTAAACAGAATTGGCTGCTCATTTAAACAAAAAAAATAGTGCAATAAATTTATTGCACTATTTTTTTTATAACAGAAGATGATTGAATCTAATAACTTTTAGCACCCGATATTTTCTTAAATTCCAATAAAGCAACATCACCAATAAGTAACATTAATGTGTTTTGATCTTTAATAAAGAATTTATCTGTCTTCTTCAGACGCTCAACAAATACGCCTTCGCCTTCGCCTTCGCATGCCATTTTAGTAGAAGCCCAACCATTCCCAAAAGATATTGAACGATCGTTAACAATATAAGAACCTGTATACGAATTACAACTTGTTGTACCAGAGATTTGCTTTGGTCTTGAATTCAATGAAAGCGTAGGTTTTACACTTGGATACAACGTTGCAAACGGAGTATTGGAACCTATCACAGAAACCAACTCCCACGTACCTTCAAGATCTGCTTCATAAGCAGAAACGTTAAATGTTTCAGGTTTTACAGCATCAGGAGCTTTTGCAGTAGAAGAATTCGTTGCTGCTTTATCGGATTTACAAGAAGCAAAAATAATAGCCAACAGGACAGAGAATAGTACTATCTTTTTCATAAAATTTAATTATATATTTAAAATCAAAGGTTTTCTTTTGAAGAACAAGGGCAATTTACAATAAATATATTATAATTTATAACGCACAATGGCACTTGTTTTACCCAAAGCGCCTTTTCGTCCCACAATAATTAATTTATCGTTTTCTTCCCAAAGGGTATAATCGCGTACAAGCATTAACTTAGATTCGTTTGGAAGAACAACTTCTTTTACTTTTTTACCCGTTGCGCGATCAATGTGTGTTAGGTTTATGGTTGTAATCGTTCCATCAAAAGATTCCGAGGTAGCATACATGATTCGTATGTTTGATTGATGCGTATTGTCAATTACATAGGAAATGGTATTCAAACCATCCGTAGATGGGTATATTTGATTCTTTGCTACATACTGCACCCATTTGCGCGTATTCGTTTTTGTATAGGAAAGAATTAAAACACCTTCTGTATGCACATGGCCATTTACTTCTACTTGATGTTTTTTATTAAATGTTGAAGGGGAAATATTGGGATAACCATCGGCATAAAATGCTCTTTTTTCCAACACTAAAATTACTTCCTTTTCTGCAGAAACAAACATATGACACAAATCATAATCCAACCAATCATCTTCGCCTTTAAGGGATTTTATAGACTTTCGTCCTTCCGAAACGATTGATGTAATCGGAGCATCAATTTTGTCTGATACATGATTTTCAATTTTCATAGCAGCAAAATTTGCCTGTGCATACATAACACCTACCAATTTTTCTTCATACAATTCAACTGCACCAATTAATAAATTATCATCGTCGATAAAATGTGTCAACAATTCATCTTTTTTAGAATTGGAGCCTGGTATTTCTAATAGTACAAAATCACGTGTACCAAGATCCAATCGAATAATATTTATTTTGCCTGCATTATTTGCATTTACTACAAATAACTCACCGCGATTGTTGATATACATGCCGTGATTCACGTAGCCGTTATCAATAGAAACTTTTCCTTTATGAATTACATTCCCTGCGTTATCATAAACAGATACATTTGCCGTTAATGTGTGCTGAGAAAAATCAAACACGTAGGAAACAAATTTACTTTCATCCGGAGAAAAGTGAATATTATGTTTATACTCAAATGGTGTTGCAAAACTTGGTGTGGTGTGTTCACAAATAACATCGATAAAAGATTCTTTCACAGCCCCTCTGTGATCAACTTCAACATATGGCGCAACATCGTATGATTCGAGTTCTTTTGTCCAAATCATAGAACCTGTTTTAACATCATAGCCATATGCTACCAATTGCGTTTTCTTTTCTGTATCTAAATGTATAACAGAAAGCAATACCAAATCTTTGCCATTAAAATACAAGTCTTTAAAATCTTCGGTAGCCGCAACACTGATCATTGTGGACCAAGTTACTTTAAGTGAAGTGCCGTCGTTACGCTCAATCGCAAAATCAGATTTACCAGAGATGCCACCTTTAAGTTTGGCAAGCGTAACAAAATCGCCCCCCTTCAAACGCACAACATCGTTCGCCCCATCCGGTTCATGAAAGGGACTCGCCATCCTAAAATCATTTGACAATTCAATGGATTGCGCAGCGGCAGAAAAAGCGAGTGATGCAAAAAGTAAAAGAGTCGTTATTTTTTTCATAACAGATAGATTTTCAATACAAAGGTTCAATTTAGGGAAGAAAATATAAAAACTACAATTATTTAAATAAGATATCGATACAAAGCGCAAATATGCACTTATATGCCAATCCAAGCAGCACCGACAACGCCTGCACTATCGCCAGTTTTGTTTTTCACAATAGGAGTTTCAAGCGAATCGCTAAACATGTATTTTTCCACACACTCTATTCCTGTTGTGTAAAGAGGCGCATAATTTGACAAGCCACCACCTAAAACAATAATATCAGGATCGAGAATGGATATAATATTTGAAAGTGCCCGTCCAAACTGTTCAAAAAATAGGTCTTTAACTTCAACGGCTTCTGCTAATTTAGATTCTAATATATGTTTTGCAGGCAGTTTTTTTCCTGTAAGATCATAAAAACGATCTGAAATACCTGTGCCCGATATATACGATTCAACACAACCTCTTTTGCCACAATAACAAAGGGGGCCGTTGGAATCAATGGTTGTATGCCCCCACTCACCTCCAAGCGATTGCAAGCCACGAAGCACGGTGTTTTTAATAATTATACCGCCACCACAACCCGTACCCATAATAACACCAAACACAACGTTTTTACCCGCACCTGCACCAACTGCAGCTTCGGCCATCGCAAAACAATTGGCATCGTTTTCAATTGCAACAGGTCTATTTATGAGTTTTTGCAAATCCCTTTGAAAAGGCTTTCCATTCAAACAAAGCGTATTTGAATTCTTCATCAAACCCGTTGTTCGTGATATTGACCCGGGTGTACCAATACCAAATGTGTGTGGCGCATTATGAATAATGGTTACAGCATTCGAATAACATTCGGCTAAGGTCTGGACAATTGCAGCATAGCCGCGATCTTGCAAAGTTAATACTCGATTGCGATACACCTCTACTCCTTCTGCATTGAGAATAATGGTTTCTATTTTTGTACCTCCTAAATCGATTCCTATTTTAAACATTACAGATTGGTATAAAGCTGAAGGCTTAAAGCTTAATTATTATGGTCACAAATTACGTTTCAATATAAAGTTTTTTTTTCTGAAGCATCAGTAGAATCTTATATTTTTATTCGCTTTTGACAGAACGATTGCCAAGTCAATGTGTGTCTGGAAATAATTGGCGTTTAAATACCGCTACTTATATTTTAGTATTTTAGAATTTCAGAAGAGTAAAAATAAGAATCAAAAAGAAAAATAACAGTACAAAATACTACTAATAAGACAGATACAACAATAATAACGAAGTGCATGTAGGGAAAACTTTCCCTATTGTGTAGCATATAAACCAACAAAAAGTATTAATTTTACAACCGCTTTAAAAATTAGTTAAACAAACACATGACAACAATTACGAATCATCAAACGCTTTCTACGGTTGTAAATTCTTTAGCAGAATCAGAAACCCTAGCAATGACAAAAAAAGCTAGAGAATTAGCTTCTCTAGGCAATAAAGTAATCAGCTTAAGTGTTGGCGAGCCAGACTTCAAAACACCACAGCATGTTATGGACGCTGCAAAGAAGGCAATCGATGAAGGATATCATTCATATAGCCCAGTTGCGGGCTTTGCAGATTTACGTACTGCTATTGCAGAAAAATTAGTTAAAGAAAATAACATCAAAGTTACGGCCGAAAACATTGTTGTGTCTACGGGTGCAAAACAATCGTTGGCAAACGTTATACAAGCAATCGTTGATAAAGGACAAGAAGTAATTATTCTTGCACCATACTGGGTAAGTTATTCAGAAATGGTAAAATTAGCGGAAGGCAAATCTGTTATTTTAACAGGTACAATTGAAAACGATTTCAAAGTAACAGCTGCTGAAATCGAAAAAGCAATTACATCGAAGACACGTGCCATCATGTATTCTTCTCCATGCAACCCATCAGGTTCTGTTTTTTCAGAAACTGAATTGCGTGCAATAGGTGAATTATTAAAAAAGAATCCTCAAATCGTAGCAATTGCAGATGAGATTTATGAATACATCAACTTTGAAGGCAAAAACTTCAGTTTAGGCTCTATCGACGAAATCAAAGATCAAGTAGTTACTGTAAACGGCTTCTCTAAAGGCTTTGCAATGACTGGCTGGAGATTGGGTTATATCGCTGCTGCAAAATACATTGCTGCTGCAACTGAAAAACTTCAAGGTCAAGTTACATCTGGCACATGCTCGATCACTCAACGTGCTGGATTAGCTGCTCTACAAGGCGACTTGTCTGCTCCATTAAAAATGAAAGAAGCGTACTTAAGAAGACGCGACTTGATTATTAATTTATTGAAAGAAGTTCCAGGTTTAAAAATCAACAAACCTGCAGGTGCATTCTACATCTTCCCAGATGTTAGTTCGTATTTAGGCAAATCTGTAAACGGACAAGTAATTAAAACGTCTAGCGATTTATCTATGTTTATCTTGAACGATGTATTCGTATCTACTGTAGGTGGCGATTCATTTGGTTCACCAAACAATATCCGTATTTCATTTGCGGCTTCAGACGAAAATATTACGGAAGCGATCAAACGTATCAAAGAATGCTTAGCAAAACTAAAGTAATTGAATACAATACAGCGGAAGACCTTTTTAAGGTCTTCCGTACTTTTAACGTATTAATCATCGGTGATGTGATGATTGATTCTTATTTATGGGGAAAAGTAGACCGCATCTCTCCAGAAGCACCCGTCCCTATTCTTCAAGTTGAAAAAAGAGAAATAAGACCCGGAGGTGCTGCAAATGTTGCACTCAATATTAAATCATTAGGCGCTACTCCACTGTTATGCGGATTAGTAGGCGATGATACCGATGGGGCTAATTTTTTAAACATCTTAAAAGAAAACAACCTGCCAACGGAAGGGATTGTTTCAAGTAAAGATCGCGTAACAACGATTAAACATCGCATCATTTCAAATGCACATCACATGCTTCGTGTAGATCAAGAGGATGATCGCATCACAAATGCATCTGAGTTGAATTTATTGAAAGCACGTATTGATTCTTTATTAGATAAGGCACACGTTATCATTTTTGAAGATTATGACAAAGGTGTGTTGACAGAAGAATTAATTGCATATGTAACGGAGAATGCAAATGCCAAAGGAATACCTACGGTAGTTGATCCGAAGAAACGCAATTTTTTATATTATAAAAACTGTAGCTTATTTAAGCCAAACAGAAAAGAATTAAAAGAAGGCATCAAGACAGACGCCAACTTAAACAACAGCATTGAACTGGAACAAACAGTAAATACATTAATTGAAAAATTGAATTGCGATAATGTACTTATTACCTTATCCGAAAAAGGCGTTTACTGGACCAACAAAAAAGAGCATTTACATATACCTGCACATCATAGAGAAATAGCAGACGTTTCAGGCGCTGGCGACACCGTCATCAGCGTTGCCGCCTTATGTGCGGCAGCTCGCACCAGCCCTACCATACTAGCAGCTTTATCCAACTTATCGGGCGGCTTAGTTTGCGAACAAGTAGGCGTTGTTCCTATCGAACGAAGCTTATTGCAAACAGAAGCTGAAAAGCTGAAAATATTGGGTTAGTTCATACGCTCTTATCAAAACAAAAAGACCGGCATTCAGAAATGAATACCGGTCTTTTTTGTTTGACAACAATTAAAAAATCAATACAAGACACTAATATAAATTCGGTCTTTTCCACCGTTTATCACCACGATATAATAACCTGGCGGAACCAGTCCTTGCTTTCCACTCCCATCCCATAGATATGGTAGCGTAACCTTCTTTTCTACATTCCCATTTTTATCATAGATAACAGCACTGCCAGAACCAGGTATTAAATAACTATCGGCATCACCATCGTTATTGGGAGTTATGAAAATATCTTTACACGATTCTAAGGGCAATTTTACCGAAGGCGAATAATTTAATATACAAGTAGCAGAGAAATCAATTTTCAACGCATAGGTAGTATCTACTAATCCCGTAAATAAACCTGATGCATTGCTATCACTATTTCCAAAAGCCACACTGGTTAAAATGTAGATTGTATTTGGAGCAACATAACCTTGTACAGATATACCTATATCTCCAACATTACTACACTCTTTTTTTGTTGCTACATAGGTAACATTCGACGATGTTGGACAGGCATTAAAATAAACCACAATCGAATCTGATTTCAATATTAAATTAGGTAATGCAGAATGCGTAAGCCTTACATATACATACCGCACACTTACGCCAACACCGCTTGACTGTGAAATTGAAACGGCATCATTTAAACCAGTACCGATATTGGCAACACCTTCGTACCAATCATAAGTAACATTTGTTAATGCAGTATCAATATTTGAATGCACCACTACCGTTTCATTATAATAAGCATCTACTGTATCACCCACTACCGGAAGCATTGGAGAATACGTATAAACAGTAGAAAAATTAGGCAATGCTGTTAACGGTAGTAAATCTTCAAACGTGAAATAATTATTATACAATTTTACAGATGTTAAATTTGACATTCCAGCAATACTAGGTACTAATGTCAATAAATTATTATCTAAAGCCAAAATAGTAAGCATTGGATTGGCAGACAAATCAGGAGTCTGTGTTAATTTATTCTTACCAGCATTTAAACGAAATAATTTTGTACATGGAGTCAAATCTGGCAAGACGCTCAACTTGTTTGACCAACAAATCAATTCCTCTAAATAAACATTTCTTCCCAAATCTGGTAGCGACGTTAATTTATTTTCTCCAACATCAAATTTTACTAGAGTTGTAACCGTAGAAATACCAGCAATAGATGTTAAATTATTTTTACTTGCAATAATCTCATCTAGCATTGGATTGTTATCGCACCGAGGTAATTCAGTGAGCAAATTCTGGTAAATAAAAACGGATTTTAATTTTAACATACCAGTAAAACCGGGCAATGTCACTAAGAGATTATTATTCAAATGCAACGATTTTAAATTTATCATTGGCAAAAATGATGGTACAGATACTATACTATTATAGGACGCATCGAGTGAAGAAATCCCTGTAAAATATTGAACACTTTCTAGATTTGTTATACCCAAATTTAAGCATTCCATTGAGCCCGTCACCTGAGTGGCGACACTAATAATTAATTGATCCGAAGTATTAATTGTTTGAGCGTACTTGCTTTTCAAGAAATTTAAAAAAGCAGGGTCTGGCACTGCGACAGTTTGTGCATAGCCTTTCACCGACATTAATACAAATACAATATGTATAATTAACTTTTTCATTTATTGTACAATTGTAACAGAACCTTTTTTATACGTTCCATTAGAATATTTAATTACAAAGATATAATAACCTGGAATTACTTGATTGTTTAAACCCATCCCCGACCATTGCAAGATTGTTTGTGCATGTATAGTTTTTTGATAATACAATACACCCGCCTTATTATGCATTTCTAATTGACCATCAACATTAGCTGCAGCCATTGTCCACTCCTCCCCAATATATGGATTAAATGCATAATCTTTCGGACAATCTTTTTCAGAAACAACGATGTTTGAATATGTTTGAATACAACCATCTGCATCCGCTACAATTACTTGATACGTTCCTTTTGACAATGCACCATTACTAGCCGTTTCTTGATTGGATGCACGTAACGAAATAGCATAGGGCTTTTTACCACCTTGAATGGAGTGTACAACAATATTTCCATTCTCTTCGTCTATACAAGAAGGATTTGATTTCACACTTGCTTGTATATGCACATTGGCACAAGGGACCATTGTCGAAACAACAGGTTTTGTAACTACATTTACTTTGGGCTCAACAGTTGATGTTTGTTCAATTGGCTTCTGCTTTACAAGCACAGCTGTATCTTTCAACGTAACATTCTGCAGAGATTCATTTATTTGCTGTTCAACAAATTGAATCTGTGATTTACGAAAACCATTTTCAATTTGAATGGTATTTATAGATTCTTCATTTGTCAAATAATCAACTGATTTTTTCGATGTGTTTTTTGCACGATCTGCAGAATCCATTTTTACAATCGTTGGTGTTGCTTGCACATCATTCGATGCAACATCCTCTTTCTTATCCATTAAGATATATGACCCAATACCCAAAACTGCTACAGCAATAGCTAGGTATACATACGAATTTAACGAACCACCTGAATTTGCATCCTTGATTTTTTCTGCCTGCAGCAGTTCTGTTACAGAAAGCAAACGTTGTTCAACGATTAACGCATTAACTGTTTTATGTTTTTCAATTTCAGCTTTCAAAGAATTATCCAATGAGATTTCTTTCTCAAAAGCTGCTAACTGAGCTGCATCAAGTTCACCGCTTAGATAAGCTTCAATTTTATCGTATATATCTTCTTGAAAACTCATTGTCCTTTTAATACATTAAGTAATGAAGGATTTTCATCGATCTGTTTTAATAATTTTTCTTTGCAACGCTTCAGTTGCATTTTTACGGCACTTACTGAATTCAATTCCATCCGCAGCATAATATCTTCCAGTAACAAATTTGAATACGTTGTATATGTTAATAATTCAACACATTTTTCGCCTATGGGATTAAACAACTTACGAACAATATTAGCATCTGAATTTTTGATAATCTCTTCTGAAAACTCCTCATAAATAGGTGTTTCAAGATTTTCAATCACATCTACAAACACAATTTTTTTATTCTTCTTCGCTTTATTTATCCATTTATGAATACATATTTTGTATAAATAACCAAATACGCTGTACTTCTGATTGAATGTATTTGACATTATTTGCTTGTAAAAAAACAGAAGCGTGTCTTGAAATACATCCGAAGCATCTTCTCTATTGCCAGAATTTCGGAGTATAAAACGTTCCACCAAAGGATATACCTTTTTATACAAAACAGGCACAACCTCTCTATCTTTTCCTTCCTTTATCAGGTGTACTATATTTCCTTCAACTATATTCACGTCTATTAATTAGTACATTTAAAATATCCATTAGTAACGAATTATTAAATTAAATACTATAATTTTAAGGTATTGAATCGAATTTATGAAATTAATAACAATAAGTTGTATTTTTTCAATAATGCTATTATTTAGTCCAACCCTTTTCGGACAAACGAATGCCGTATACCCCGACCAATCTACCGCATATTTCAACAATATGTATTTAATAAATCCTGCATTTATACCTACAGACGTAAAAATGAATTTAAGTCTGCTGTACAAAACTAAAACAGGAGCTTTAAGTAATATTTCCACCTTTAGCTTTTCATTTGCGCGCATTTTAAATTATTCAAAACCAAACAACCATCTTATTCGAATCTATTTCTTCAACGAAAAAGATGGGCCATACATTCAACGACCGAGAGCATCAATAAACTATGCGTATAAATTAGCTATTAGCGACAAATTATCGTTATCATCTGGAGTGGCTTTGGGCTTTGTGCAAACTGTTTTCACGGCTCCATCGGCAACCGGAAACGGC
>JAYTLG010000238.1:0-3038 GCA_043729555.1 Cytophaga sp. | reverse complement strand
AACACATAGAACCAAATCTTTACAAAAGATCACACCTGCAACAACTTCAACTTTTTTCATTAATAACTTGTTTTGTTATAATTATAACGTTTCTCAAATAGATGTGATTACGACCTTTCGGACATTAATTTCTTATTTGAATAAATTTATGTTTAAACTGATTCGTCTTACAACTTCAAACAGCAATCACTATCATAGCTGTTCGATGCAGGCAATCTAATATTTATACCATTCTAAATCCACTTCAATTTTCATATAAAGAGCGGAAGGACTTCTGTAAATTATGTTTACAGAAGTCATAATAGTTGAATTAGTTTTACTACTATTTTTTAAAGATATTTACAATACACATTGAAAGTAACAATCGCTTCTTCTTTTGTCTAATTATTGTTTTTTGCCATTATTTATTTCTATTACTTCAAGATTATTAACAGAATAATCACCTAAAATTTCATTTAATAAATCCATTGTTAAATCTGAACTTCCTAGTAAAATAGTCCTGAATATTTCAACTCTATCATCTGGTGATAATTGGTTTAATTTTTCAGTTTCACGAAAGAAATTCATAAAATCCTCCCTTGACATTTTTTGATAATCTTCCATAAGGTAACGTTTCTTCGAAGACAATATTTGTAATTTCTTCTTCATGATATTTACACTTTTAAATTTATTTGGTGAATTTTAAAGCATCTTTTTTTTTAAAATTAGAGACGGAATTTATTAGTCTTTGGTTTTGTCGTTACTGCCTGCTTGGCAGAATGTCGTCTAACTAGTCGATATATACAACAAGGCAATACAAACAAACCAGTTTGGGTATAATGCATACACCTCGAATGCAAGTATACATCATATAATATTGAAATTATTCATTTATATTCGCTTATAACTGCTTCCTACATTTTGATATTGTAGAAAACAAAAGTTTCCATACAATCCTAAAATAGCTAATACCTAAATATCCAGTCTTTTATTTAAAAATCCAACAGCCTTAATTAAAAGCTTTCCACGTTTTTATTGGGTGATTATAAATCGTGAGTATGGATGTTTTTTTTTTGGAGACAGTTGTGACAACATCTATAGGTTGTTGGTGGACGGCGTTAGATTTGTTCACTAACAAACATTTGCTCGGGCCGAAACACCAACAACGGCGGAATCCAGCTTGCATTTTAAAGTGGTCAGATTCCACCACTTTAAAAACAGTGCTCTACCAAGGCACCAGTCCCCGCTGCGCTCAGACTGGCGCCAGAAATAACGGCGTATTGCATATGCGGTTGTATGCAATACGCACAAAAAAAAACACCCGCTACGCACGGGTGTTTTCTATTATGAAATGATATCAATAAAATCTTAGTTATTGATACTGATGTTAAATGCCATGCGGTGTGCTTTGTCGTAGTAGCTACCCAAGTTCTGCCAATCGAAATGTTCGGATGCGCTCTCTACCCTGTTACGTTGTGTGATGCGGTCTCTTCTTGAAAGGTGCACAAAGTGATACATCTGATCTGCTAATTGCTGTGCAGCGTCGTTATAGCTCTTGTGGAAACGGTTGGTAACGTAGATACCTTTGTTCTCGTTGTTTGGTATATTTTTCAATACATAATCTCCAAAACCTGCTAAATCGGATGTTGTTGCAGGTACGCCCGAAGCCATACATTCTAGCGGCGTATAGCCCCATGGTTCGTAATAACTTGGGAAGACACCTAAGTGACAGCCACGTACAAACTGTCCGTATTCCATACCAAATAAGGGGTTGGTACTTGCAATAAAGTCTGGGTGATAGACAATTTTCACTTTATCGTGTTCATTGTTTATCAAATTGGTTGTACGTATGGTATTTAAGATTTCATCTTGACTGTCGTATACCAAATTATGGGTTACCACTTTTGGCAACTCATGCGACTTCCACGAAAGCAAGGTTCTTCTCAAACGCAGCTTCCAATATTCATCTACAAAACTATTCAAGTCGGGCAATTTCAAATCACTACTGGATGCAGCAGCTTCAAATAGTTTGTCTCCTAATTTTTGTACAATGGCATCGCAATTGCTACGCACCTCTTCCATCACCGCACGCGATTGCAATACTTGAGGGTTGATGGTGTGAAACGGCTGTTTGGTGATGAAGAACATCACAACGGTTGTGTCGGTATTTTCTTCTTTCTAACGCCAGTTCTAACGTGCAAGGGCTTCAAGCGTTATGTCAAAACCTTTGTTTTTATATTCGTATCTACCAGAAGTAAAGAAATACAAGGTCTTATCAAGATCAAATGTATAACTCTGGAAGAAGTGACCAATTACAAATTCATGTATTTGATCTTTGTATTCTTTGTGTAAATTTTGAAATTCGTGTAAGGCTGTGAAACGTTCAATGTTTAAACCATTCGGCAACAACAAATCGGGCTTGCGGCCTAATAGCGATTCACACTCGCGCGCCGTTACTTCACTTACAGTTGTAAATACATTGGCACCATGTGCGGCAGCACGTTCAATTTTAACAGCCGGTTCGATGTTGAAGTTGATGGCTTCTTTGTTCCAATCATACGAAGGTAAATTATCGTAGAAGTCTGGATCATTCATGGCCAAGTAACGACCCAACATGGTTGCGTGGGTTGTAAATACAATGGATGTTTGTACATGTTCTCTACGCATCTCCGGAATGGCAGTACCTGTCATCCACTCGTGGAAATGTGCTACACTTGGTACGTCGCCTTTAACAACATCCAATTGCTTGTGAAATTCTTTTGCTAAAAATCCAAATGCTACTACTTGATTTAACAAGTCGTCGCCATCGGGACTCGAGATGCCGTGGTTTTCCCACAGACTGTATTTGATTTCGCCTAATTTCCAAAAGGCAGAAAAATGATTGATCAATACTACTTTCGGTCTACCCGATACCAGCCAATGTCCGTAATGTACTTCATAACCCAAGTCGCGCATCTTAAGCACGGCTTGCCCAAATACATCTGAATAATCGTTGACGGGTTCAAACTCTGCTATTGCTTTGTTGGCAAAATACGGACCGACCAAACAATAGCGATCGC
>JAYTLG010000237.1:0-7011 GCA_043729555.1 Cytophaga sp. | reverse complement strand
AAGCTATACAAAGAAGACACTGCAATAAGAGGTTTCTCTAAAGCAAAACAATATCCTTTAGCCGTAGACGTGCCAATACGCATACCTGTATAAGAGCCAGGACCTGCCGAAACAGCAATTGCATCTAGGGATAAAGCTTCCACTTCACACAAATTCAATATCTGATCAACCATATGTGCAATATTGCGCGAATGCGACCTGTCGAGAAACGTTTCGGTGTGCGCAATCAATTTCCCGTCGAGGTGCAATGCAACCGAACAAATGGAGGTACTGGAATCGATACTTAATATATGCGCCATAAATTATATTCGACTGTTATGCTTTAGTATATAAGAAAACAGGAAAATCAATTCCTTGATTCTCCTGTTTCAACGTAAGTTTTGTTGGAATTAATTATTTTCCAGATAGGATTGAATTGTATTTTGCCTTATCATTCAAAACCTTAAGTGCAGCTTGAATGTCGTTATCACTATCAAACGATGCTTCAATAATTCCTTTTTGTAAATAATATCTTGACGCAATTTCCTCTTCTAGATATTCAATGATTTGTGCTTTAAATTTAATCAAGTCGTTTTCTTTGTCTTGATCAATAACTTTTTTCATTTGCTCTAATTGATTGCGCATTGCATCGTAATACTTTTCTTGCTTTGACTGCTTGGTCATTTCATCCAAGGACTTTTCAACCTTTGTTGTATAGGTGTAATCTTTTCCTTTCAACCAATTAACAAAGTCCATATACTCAGCGTCAGTTAAATTGAATTTCTTGGCATCACCAATCGTTGCATGTTTTGAATGATACTCTGTTGCATAATCAAACAGCATACTTTTTGACACCAACGAAATTAATATAGGTGCAATCGAATCTTGAGTAACATCAACATCAGGCGTAACACCACCACCGTCGTATACGGTTCTGCCATTTGTAGTTTTAAAGGCAACTTTTAACGAGTCTGCGAATTTAGCTACCGAACCATCGGCTGCTCGATGCGAATAGTCAATTGCTTGAATGCAACGACCGCTCGGTGTATAATACTTAGCAGTTGTAATTTTTATCTGAGAATTATAAGGTAGTTCGCGTGTTGATTGCACCAAGCCTTTTCCATATGAACGTTGTCCAATAATAACTCCTCTATCGTAATCTTGAATCACACCGGCTACAATTTCAGAAGCGGAAGCACTTCTGCCACTAACTAGTACCACAATAGGTATTATTAAATCGTCTGGCATTAATTCTGTAATGTATTTTGTATTCCATTCAGAAACCTTTCCTTTGGTACTTACTACCAACTTGTCTTTCGGAATGAAGATATTTGAAATATTTACCGCTTCATTCAATAAGCCGCCTGGATTACCTCTTACATCCAAAATGATTTGTGTTGCACCTTTGGTTTTCAATTCAATCAAGGCCTTCTTCACTTCCAAAGACGCGGCTTGCGTAAATTCAGAAAGTTTAATGAAGCCAGTATTTTCGTTTACCATGCCATAGTATGGCACAGAACTGATTTTAATTTTTTGTCTCGACAACGAAACCTCTATCGGCTCTGCTTGTCCAAATCTTTTTATTTTAATTTTAAGTGGTGTATCTGCTTGACCTCTTAACAACTTGCTTACATCCGTTGAGTTTTTGGTAGTTGTTGCAATACCATCAACACTTAAAATCTCATCTCCAATTTGAAGTCCGGCCTTTTGGGCAGGAAAACCTTCGTAAGGCATTAATACAATTATTTTATCATTGCGCTCGCCAATTACAGCACCGATACCTCCGTACTGTCCTGTTAATTGTGTGCGAAAATCTTCAATTTTATCTTCGGGAATATAGTTGGTGTATGGATCAAGTGATTCGAGCATGGCATCAATCCCTGCTGTCATAACGTTTGCTGGATTCACCTCGTCCACATATAATAAATTCACTTCTTTGTATACAGCAGAGAATATTTCCATATTCTTTGCGATCTCAAAATACTTGTCTGTTTGCGTAAAAGCAGTTAGTGATGCAACTATAGCAACAGCACTTCCTGCAATAATTCCCCAGCGTTTAATTTTCATTGGAATAAAATATTAATAGAATGGATGTTCGAATGCGAAATACCTAATCAGTACGTTTTAATCTGGCAGCTTATTGCCCGATTGAGTCATTTTAATTATTAAAGATAGCTTTTTTTTCAATTCAATAAGCGTAATTTCTTCTTTAGCGGTATAAAGAATTGCTAAATAGGCAGGCTTGTGTTCGAACAAAGCAAGTAAATTTTCTTTTTGTAAACGATACGCTTCGCGAATCAAACGCTTAATTCGATTGCGATCTACAGCACGTTTGAAATTGCGTTTGCTTACAGAAATTACCAGTTGGGGGAATTGCTCGGAATATGTGTCGTCCGATAAAAAAATAACCCTGAAAGGGTATTTGAATCTAGAATCACCGTCTTTAAAAAGGCGATCGATTATAATTTTGCTCGTAAGCTTTTCTTTCTTAGGAAAAGAGTAAAGCTTGTCGCCGTTCGTATGTATATTATCTGGGTGCATGTTAATATTCTTAACGATTCACCTGAAACGGCAACAAGCTTAGCAAATTATCCTTTGCGAGGTATCTCGTCTGATACTGTTAATCTCTTACGACCTTTAGCCCTTCTTGAAGCTAAAACTCTTCTACCGTTAGCAGTTTCCATTCTAGTACGGAATCCGTGCTTGTTTTTTCTCTTACGGTTTGATGGCTGAAATGTTCTTTTCATAATAGTAAATATTTATCCCATTCACAGGTTCAGAATATTGTTCTGTCTGAATAAATAGGGTTGCAAATATACCAATCGTTTTTCTAACTAACAATATTGTTTTTAAAAATAAATATTAATCTTTGTTGTAAATACCCTTTAAGGAGTTGCATATGACCTCAAATACAAAAGAAGCAATTGATTATCAAATAGATAATTCAAATGTCGACACTAATTTCATTCGAGTAACTATTTTATTTAATTCTCAAAAAAGCAATCCTGTGCTTAAAATTGCCGCTTGGCGCCCAGGAAGGTATATCTTGCAGAATTTCGCTGCGAATATACGCGATTGGTCAGCTACAGACCACTTAGGCAATGCATTACACATTTCAAAATCGTCAAAAAACGACTGGTGCATTCAAGCAGAAGCTGAAACACGCATTTCTTTTACCTACCTATATTATTGTAGACAAATGGATGCGGGCGGTTGCTGGTCGGATTCGAATTTGTTTTACATAAACACCATTGCATGTTTAATGGCTGTAGACGGACAAGAAAACGACAGATGTACGCTAAAATTAAACTTGCCAGCTAACTTCAAAATCGGCACGGGAATGCCTCAGAAAGATGGCTTGTTTCAGGTAGATTCATTTATCGCTCTGTCAGATTACCCCATATTGGCATCCCCTACCCTAATAACACTTTCCTACGAAGTTCAATCGATACCATTTTACATTCATTCCACGGTTGATGCTTCTTGCTTTCCAAATTCTATCGTAGATGATTTTACAAAATTTACAACAGCACAAATAAAAGACTTTAACGACTTTCCTGAAAGTACGTATCATTTTCAATTGCTTATACTTCCATACAAACATTATCATGGTGTTGAACACCGCAACTCTACTGTCATTTGCCTTGGCCCCGAAACTGCTGTTAAAGAAACCTTATATACAGAGCTCTTAGGTATTTGCTCACATGAGTTATACCACGCTTGGAATATTTGTAAAATACGCCCTGCAGAAATGGTTCCATACCGATTGTTTGAATCGAACTATTTTAAAACGGGCTTTGTCGCAGAAGGCATCACGACATATCTAGGCGACTATTATCTTGCACAAGCAAAGGTATTTTCGCACACATGGTATCAAGAAGAATTCAATATACTATTGAGCAGACATTTTTATTCGTTTGGAAATAAACACCTTTCTGTTGCTGATAGCTCCTACGATTTATGGGTTGACGGCTACGATGCGGGTATTCCTAATCGAAAAGTTTCTATCTATGTTAAAGGTGCAATCATTGCTTTTTTAATGGACGCAGGCATTCGAAAATCATCGGCGCATACATTAACAATTCGTGATTTCATGGCACGTTTATGGAATCGATACAAGTTTAACGGAGAAGGGTATACAGAAGATTCCATCGCTGCACTTTTCAATGAAATGACCAACAATCAATTTGCACATGCATACAATCGTTGGGTTTACGAAACAGGAGATTTAAAATCCGATATTATAGAAGCATGCAAGGCCCTTTCAATTCCAATAAAAGAAGCTGTGGATCCAAATTTCTTAGCGCATAAATATGGTTTACTTTGCAATGCATCTTATACGGTACAATCAATCGATTCAAATTCGCCTTATATACAATACCTGAGTAATGGCGATAAAATTACAGCCATCAATAACGTACCTGTGGCGGAGTGTTCTCCAGATGCGTTAGCTGCATTAGACTCATTAACGATTTTTTGCACAAATGGCATCCGAACATGGGAAATGGTGCTGACAGTTTCTGATGTGCTTTATTTTAAGACATTGCAAATTGAAATAAATGAAGCCTCAAAATTGTTATAAACCTGATTATGTACTTTAAATCAAACAAGTAGTCGGACCACTAGAATAAGTGGTCCGACTACTGCTAAATAATTGCGTTGTTGAAAACTTTTGAATATCTCTTTTTGATATTGAGTAACTTAGTAGTTCTACTATAATTTAGCTTATGCCTGATTTTGCACACTTACACGTACACTCTCAATTTTCATTACTCGATGGAGCTGCCAGCATAAAAGGTTTGGTAGGCAAAGCTGTTAAAAATGAAATGAAGGCCCTTGCGCTAACGGACCATGGAAACATGCATGGTATTTTTCAATTTGTCGCTGAAGCTGTTAAAAATAATATCAAACCAATTGTTGGTTGCGAATTTTATATGGTTGAAGATCGTTTTAAAAAACAATTCACCAAAGACAATAAAGATGTTCGCTATCATCAATTGTTACTAGCAAAAAATCCAGAAGGCTATAAAAATTTAATCAAACTTTGTTCGCTTGGATACATTGACGGCCTTTACGGAAAGTACCCGAGAATTGACAAAGAACTTGTATTGCAATACCACAAAGGCTTGATCGCAACTACCTGTTGCTTGGGAGCTGAAGTGCCTAGAACAATTTTAGACAAAGGTGAAGAAGCGGGTGAAAAAGCATTCAAGTGGTGGTTGGATTTATTTGGAGAAGACTATTATGTAGAACTTCAACGCCATGATATTAAAGAACAAAATATTGTTAACGAAGTTTTAATCAAACTTGCTCGTAAGTATCAAGTGCCTATCATTGCGTCAAATGATTCGCATTATGTCGATCAAAAAGATTCGAATGCACACGATATTCTTTTATGTATCAACACAGGTGAAAAACAAAGCACGCCTACAATGAAAGATTTTTCGGATGCGGACGTAATGGCTAAAGGTCGTCGTTTTGCATTTGCGAATGATCAGTTTTATTTCAAAACAAAAGAAGAAATGTCAGTATTGTTCAGCGACATTCCTGAAGCCATCGACAATACAATGCAAATTGTAGACAAGGTTGAAATCTTGAAATTGAAACAAGATATTCTTTTGCCTAATTACGAAATCCCTGCAACTTTTTTAGATCAAGATAATTATTTACAACACTTAACATACGAAGGCGCGAACAAACGTTACGGTGAGGTAACACCTGAAATCAAGGAACGTTTAGATTTTGAATTGCATACCATTCGAACAATGGGTTTTGCAGGTTACTTTTTAATTGTACAAGATTTCATCAACAAAGGTCGTGAGATTGGCGTATTGATTGGTCCTGGTCGTGGCTCTGCTGCTGGCTCGGCTGTTGCTTATTGTATTGGCATTACAAATATTGACCCCATCAAATACAACTTACTATTTGAGCGTTTCTTAAATCCAGATCGTAAGAGCATGCCCGATATTGATACAGATTTTGACGATGAAGGTCGTCAAAAAGTAATTGATTACGTTGTTGAAAAGTATGGTAAAAAACAAGTAGCTCAAATTGTTACCTATGGTACAATGGCTGCAAAAATGAGTATCAAAGACGTCGCACGTGTAATGGATTTGCCGTTACAAGAATCGAATGCGCTTGCAAAATTGGTTCCAGATAAACCAGGTATTGAATTAAACTGGGTAATGAAAGGTCCGATGAAAGCATCGGATAAAAAGAACGACAAAGAAAAGACACTTACAGAAGAACTTTCGCCCGAAGATTTAGAAAATGTAAAAAAACTTCGAGAACATTTAGAAGAAAAAGGAACACTTGCTTCGGATGTTCTAAGAGAAGCACTGGTGCTTGAAGGCTCTGTACGTGGCACAGGCATTCACGCCGCAGGAATTATCATTGCACCAAAAGATTTATATGACATCATACCTGTTTTCACCGCAAAAGATTCGGACCTACTTGTAACGCAATACGACGGAAAAGTAATTGAAGATGCGGGTGTCATCAAGATGGACTTCTTGGGTTTAAAAACATTAACCATCATTCGTGATGCGTTAAAAATGATAGACGAAAATCACGGCGTTAAAATCGAAATTGATTATATACCACTTGATGATGCAAAGACGTTTGACTTGTATCAAAAAGGTGAAACCAATGCGACCTTCCAGTTTGAATCGGCGGGCATGCAAAAACACTTAATCAATCTAAAGCCTGACAAGTTTGAAGATTTGATTGCCATGAATGCCTTGTATAGACCAGGCCCAATCGAATATATTCCGAAATTCATTTCTCGTAAACTCGGCAAAGAAGAAATCATTTATGATTTACCTGAGATGGAAGAATACCTTGGCGATACGTATGGCATTACTGTATACCAAGAACAGGTAATGCTTTTGTCTCAGAAGCTTGCAGGCTTCACCAAAGGAGATGCCGATGTGCTTCGCAAACGTTGGCATCTAGACCTTTTTCCGCTGCACCATCAATGAATTTGCCTTTCATCTTGTCCAACGTATAGCGGTCTTTCTTACCCATCGCTTT
>JAYTLG010000236.1:0-9261 GCA_043729555.1 Cytophaga sp. | reverse complement strand
AAAGTTTGATAAATGACAAAGTGTATAATTAAACACCACCATAAATGTCCACTTGAGCAATACGACTATTTTTTAACACCATAAATGTCCATTACACCCGGATTCTTAAAATCTCAAAAGCATAATTGTTATTTAAGTCTTGTAAAACGGTCAACCCTATTTAGGCATTGACATCTAGTACCTAGCACCTAACGACTCGAAACTTCTTCCCATTTTTTCTTGAAATCATTCAATAATAGGTCTGTACATTAAGATATTATAAACAACCCAAATTTAATCTTTCATATACCATCTTTTTCGGTTAAATTTGCTCAATTTGACTGTGTAAAAGACGGTAGCAATTCCTCTTTTGCCTTCAATTTCTGATTTAAAAAACATTTGTAATATAAAAATAATCCCATGCCTAAGGATACTAGTATCAAACACATTTTAATTATCGGTAGCGGTCCAATTGTAATTGGTCAAGCATGCGAATTTGATTATGCAGGTTCTCAAGCTGCACGCTCGCTTCGCGAAGAAGGAATTATAGTTACACTTATTAACTCTAATCCTGCTACCATTATGACAGATAAAGTTGTAGCAGACAATGTGTATTTATTACCATTAGAGAAAAAATCCATCATTCAAATATTAGAAGAACACAAGATTGATGCGGTATTGCCTACCATGGGTGGACAAACAGCCTTGAACCTTGCCATGGATTGCGACAAAGCGGGTGTTTGGGAAAAATACGGTGTACGCATGATTGGTGTTGACATCAACGCAATTGAAACAACAGAAGATCGTGAGAAATTCCGTTTGAAAATGATTGAAATTGGTGTGGGTGTTTGTAAAGGCGCAACAGCAACATCCTTCCTTCAAGGAAAAGAAATTGCACAAGAAATTGGTTTCCCATTGGTAATTCGTCCATCGTTTACACTTGGTGGTTCAGGTGGTGGTTTTGTTAACACACCTGATAAATTTGACGAAGCATTAACTGCAGGTCTACATGCTTCGCCTACACACGAAGTGTTGGTTGAACAAAGTATTGTAGGTTGGAAAGAATACGAATTAGAAATCTTACGTGATAGTATCGGTAACATGATTATCATTTGTTCGATTGAAAACTTCGACCCAATGGGTATACATACAGGTGACTCAATCACAGTAGCGCCTGCAATGACATTGCCGGATACGGTATACCAAGAGATGCGTGACCAATCCATCAAGATGATGAAAGCGATTGGTAATTTCGCAGGTGGTTGCAACGTTCAGTTCTCTGTTTGTCCAGATACGGATCACATCATTGGTATTGAAATTAACCCACGTGTTTCACGCTCTTCTGCGCTAGCTTCTAAGGCTACAGGTTACCCTATTGCTAAAATTGCCGCAAAATTGGCAATCGGTTACAACTTAGATGAATTGAAAAATCAAATCACTAAAACAACAAGTGCGTTCTTCGAACCTGCCTTGGATTATGTGATTGTAAAAGTTCCACGTTGGAACTTCGATAAATTTAAAGGTGCTGATCGTAGCCTTGGTTTACAAATGAAATCTGTTGGTGAAACAATGGGTATCGGTCGCAACTTCCAAGAAGCATTACAAAAAGCATGTCAATCATTAGAAATTAAACGTAACGGTTTAGGTGCTGATGGTAAAGAATTAACAAATCAAGCTGAAATTCTTCACAGCCTTGAGCACCCAAGTTGGAACCGTTTGTTCCATATCTATGATGCATTCAAATTAGGCGTTCAATTTAAGACCATTCAGAAGTTAACAAAAATCGACCCTTGGTTCTTAAGTCAAATTGAAGAAATGGTTTTATTGGAAAAAGAAATCCAAAAACAAACCATCCAAACAATCAGCAAAGAAATGCTGAAGACTGCGAAACAAAAAGGATATGCCGATCGTCAGATTGCGCATTTGCTGAAATGTAAAGAGTCGGAAGTATTTACACAACGTCACGAATTTGGTATCAAACGTATCTACAAAATTGTTGATACCTGTTCGGCTGAATTTGAAGCGAAGACGCCTTATTACTACTCTACCTTTGAAGGCGAAAACGAATCAATTCCTTCTGATAAAAAGAAAATCATTGTATTGGGTTCAGGCCCTAATCGCATCGGACAAGGTATCGAATTTGATTACTCGTGTGTACACGGTGTGTTGGCAGCAAAAGAATGTGGTTACGAAACCATCATGATTAACTGCAACCCTGAAACAGTTTCTACGGATTTTGATATTGCAGATAAATTGTATTTCGAACCGGTATTCTGGGAACATATTTACGAAATCATTTTACTTGAAAAACCCGTTGGCGTTATCGTACAATTAGGCGGACAAACAGCTTTGAAACTTGCTGAAAAATTAGAACGCTACGGCATAAAAATTATCGGTACCGATTTCCAATCCTTAGATTTAGCTGAAGACCGCGGTCGCTTCTCTGCTTTATTAAAAGAGATTGGTATTCCATATCCTGAATTTGGTGTGATTGAAAATGCGGATGAAGCAGTTGAAATAAGTAAAAAATTAAACTTCCCATTATTGGTTCGCCCTTCGTATGTATTGGGCGGACAAAGCATGAAGATTGTAATCAACGAACAAGAATTGGAAGAACACGTGGTGAACTTATTGAAAGATCATCCGGGCAACCAAGTATTGGTCGATCACTTCTTAGAAAATGCAATCGAAGCTGAAGCCGATGCAATTTGTGATGGCGAAAATGTACACATCATCGGTATCATGGAGCACATCGAACCTGCAGGTATTCACTCTGGTGATTCGCACTCGGTATTGCCAACATTTGATTTAAGTGACAACGTACTTGCTCAAATTGAAGCGCACACAAAGAAAATTGCTGTAGCTTTAAAAACAGTGGGTTTAATTAACATACAGTTTGCGGTTAAAAACGAAATCGTTTACATCATCGAAGCTAATCCAAGAGCATCACGTACGGTACCGTTTATCTGTAAAGCATACGACGAGCCTTATGTGAACTATGCTACAAAAGTAATGTTGGGCGAAAATAAAGTAACAGACTTTACATTCAACCCGAAGAAAAACGGATACGCAATTAAGATTCCTGTATTCTCATTCAATAAATTCCCGAATGTAAACAAGGAACTTGGACCAGAAATGAAATCTACAGGTGAAGCAATTCTCTTCATCGATAATTTACAGGACGACACGTTCAGGAAATTATACTCTGAAAGAAATCTTTATTTGAGCCGATAATTAAAAGTGTAAAAGTAATAAAGTGTAAAGTGTAAGATTGAGTAGAGCTGAATATTTTAAAACATTGTTTAAAATAAAATCAGTGTCTCATTCGTCTTAAACTTTACACGCTACACGTTAAACTAATTACTATTTTATGTGGAAATTCATATTCTGGACCATCATTATTTTTTTTCTGATTCGTTGGTTGTTGAAGCCTCTTTTAAAAGTGCTTATAGTTAAAAGTGCGCAAAAAATGGCAAATTCAATGCACCAGCAGCAGGCGCAACAACAACGCCCACGATACCCAGAAGGATCCATTCATGTAGATCGCATTCCGGAAGATAAATCCACAAAAGGCGTCAAGCAATCCTCGAAAGACGAATATATCGATTTCGAAGAAGTAAAGTAAACAAAAATAATTAATTTCTGTCTGATTTACAGATTGTTATAATATTGACAAGGTGTAAAAAACTTACCTAATTCGCTTCCTAAAGTTAATTTTTTGTTATCTTTGCCTCCACTTCGGCTCCCTAATAACGCACCGAAGTAACAAGAGTTTAATTGAACATTAATATAAGAATATAGATGTCTTGGTTTAAGAGAACAGAAAAAGGTATCACTACCCCAACTGAAGAGAAAAGAGAAGTACCTGATGGTTTGTGGTATCAATGTCCTGAGTGCAAAACAGTCGTTCATACGAGAGAGCACGAAGAGAATTCTTGGACATGTATTGAATGTAATTACCATACCCGCGTTGGTTCAAAAGAATATTTCGAAATTTTCTTCGACAACAACAAATTTGTTGAGTTGGATGCAAACTTAAGTTCGGGGGATCCATTAAAATTTATCGATAGTCAACCATATCCAAAGCGTATCCTTGCGGCACAAGCCAAAACAGGCTTGAAAGATGCCGTTCGTACGGGCTTCGGTAAAGTTAACGGGAAAAATGTAGTCATCAGCTGTATGGACTTTACGTTCATTGGTGGTTCTATGGGTTCTGTAGTAGGTGAAAAAATTGCAAGAGGAATTGACGCTGCACGTGCCAAGAAAGTACCATTCATTATGGTTTGTAAATCTGGTGGTGCACGTATGATGGAAGCTGGCTTCTCGCTTATGCAAATGGCAAAAACATCTGCACGGTTAGCATTGTTATCTGAAGAAGGTTTACCTTATGTTTCCATATTAACAGATCCTACAACGGGTGGTGTTACGGCATCATACGCGATGCTTGGAGATATCAATATTGCCGAACCAGGCGCGTTGATTGGTTTTGCTGGTCCACGCGTTGTTAGAGAAACAATTGGTAAAGATTTACCTGCTGGTTTCCAAACATCGGAATTCTTATTGGAACATGGATTCCTTGACTTCATCGTTGACAGAAAAGATATGAAGAAGCAAGTTTCTGATTTCTTAAGAATGGTTTCGAAGAAATAAATTCGTTAAAAAAATAAACAAGAAAGTCCCGCCTCTAAAGCGGGACTTTTTGCTTTCATAATTTCAAAATTTAACCGCTCCGCCGTAGTCGAGCGGTTAAAAAACTAAAAACGATGCTGCCTATTAAACTCAACATCAACGAAGAATTACTTCAATTTGGTACCGTAAAAACGTTTCCCGTTGATTATGCACTACTTGAAGAAAGCGGAGCAATACGTTCCATTCCTATTGTATTAAAGGGCAGTTTGAAAGTAATGCGTACCGAAGAGGACGGCAGAGAAATTTTATTATATTACATCTTGCCCGGTGAAAGTTGTATCATGTCATTTTTAGCCGGATTAAACGATGACACCAGCAAAGTCAAAGCAATCGTTGACGAAGAAGCGGAAGTGCTCTTAATTCCCATTGACAAGGCAAGTGAATTGGTTCGAAGCAACCCGCAATGGGTCGACTTCATTTTCAAACTTTACCATAAACGTTTCGAAGAATTACTGAATGTGGTAAATGCCCTTGCCTTTAAAAAATTGGATACGCGTATACTTGATGCCTTACATAAAAAAGTGGCTACGGCAAAATCACAAGAACTGCGCTTAACGCACCAACAACTAGCAGACGAACTCGGTACTTCCAGAGAAGTGATTTCACGTATTTTAAAACAAATGGAAAACGAGAAATTGGTTTCATTGAGCAGAAATAAAATCGTGGTATTGTAATTATAATAGGCGATAGTTGAGAGCGCTCGTTGTTTTTGGTATATTAAATAAACTTCTTTAGTGGCTGGAATACCAACAGCATAAAGGATGTATTATAATGACATTCAACAATTATTTTTAAAAGTGACAAATGTCAGTTCTTTTTTTTAAGCGTTTTTCTAGCTTGAAGAAAAAAAAGAATATGAAACAGAACGTAGGAACAATAGACCGTATCATTAGATGGTTCGCCGCTGTTATTTGTGCAATTTTATATGGCACTGGTATAATCGAAGGGACATTTGGTATAGTTTTACTGGTTTTGGCCGTGGTATTTGTACTCACCAGTTTCCTTAGTTTTTGTCCATTGTATCTTATTTTTGGCATATGTACTTACCCAAAAGAAGATTAATTCATACCAAACATATTGAGTATATAAAGTTATTTTAGATTATAAAAATCATCTTTTTACGTCTAATAACTTATAACCTATACCCATATCTGAAAAATAAACCGCTTGTACTTTATGAGTAGTTTTTGTTAACGATTTTTCTGTTGTCATTTCTGACTGTAGCGTAGTCATGCTATCTGATGCATTCTGATTAATGATTAAAGTGCTATAATTTTCTAAATGTTCTTTCTTGCAAATACTCGCTACTTGACCTATAAATTTTGTAATAGCAATATCTGCCTGTGCTCCATATGCATCAATTAACATTCCGAGTTCTCCACTAATTGTTTCGATTACATATAGTATAGAATTATCGTCTGGATTTGAATTTCCTTCAAATCGATAAAAATTTATAATTTTAACTTGCTCGGGTTTATATATTCTATCCGAAGCCAACGATTTTATAGAATCTCCCAATACTAAAAATTGAGTTTTGAAGCCTTTATCTTCGAGCATTTTTGTACATGCAGACAAAGTTTTCATTTCCGTTTTAACATCCATTATACATTCCATAAGTGAGTGTTTAAAATTGTTGGCTTTACATAAAAAGTATGACTTGATAGAATCAATTTAAGCTAATTAAAAACAAAAAATATTACATTTAATATTAAATTAATTACATAATTAATGCATAATTATGTAACACATAAAATTTAATTATTACACCTTATAGCGCTTAGATTGACTTTATAACCTTTTTTATCGCCTTCTTCGCCCTTGGTTGGTCTTTTCAACCAACCAACAACAACTCTTGCATATTATTTTGTCAATATTTAAGCTAAAAAAATCAACAAAACATTAATACACGAATTAAATTGCAATAAAGGTAAACTAAAGCATTTTTTGCCTTCAGTTAGATAAATGCGTTCTTTCAACGTAGTTTTTTTATACTAAACATCCTTATGTAACAATTATCACTGAATAGCTTTGTTTGATTCTACATCTTTGTATACCATTAAAACAAAAGAATATGACACTTAAACATATTATTCAAAAAAAGCTAGGCACTGTTGTAGATGTACGCTCGATTGCTGAATTCAATGGAGGACATATTGAACATGCGATTAACATACCTCTGCAACAAATAGAAGTGCGACTTGATGAACTTAAATCCTTGACGCAACCGTTGGTGTTGTGCTGTGCATCGGGCGGCCGCAGCGGACAAGCGCATCACTTTCTATCGCAAAAAGGAATTGAATGTTATAATGGCGGCGGCTGGTTAGACGTAGAATATATTCAACAACAAACAGTATAAGTATGATTGAGACATTAAAAAAAATATTCGGTATTGGCCCTGGCACCGATTACAAAGCATTGCTAGCACAAGGTGCTACCATCATTGACGTGCGTTCCAAAGGTGAATTTACAAGCGGACATATAAAAGGTTCTATCAATATCCCAGTAAACGAATTGTCGGCCAATTTAACGAAGCTAAGTAATAAAAGTAAGCCTATTATAACGTGTTGTGCTTCGGGTATGCGCAGTGCAAGCGCTCGTAGCATCTTACAATCTAATGGGTACACAGAGGTATATAACGGCGGCGGCTGGAGTGGCTTACAACGAAAACTTTCATGATCGACACCATCATTCGTACCCCTTGGGGCCTCATGCGTTGGTTGCGATTAATTTTCGGCGTAACATTTATTTATTTCGGAATTACGCATCACGACAACTTCGCACTCCTTGCAGGTGGATTATTTGTAATACAATCTGCATTTAATTTGGGTTGTTGTGGCATGAACAATACCTGTGCACCTAAAAATAATGTGCCCTCAAATAATGTTATTGAAGATGTATCGTATGAAGAAGTGAAGCCGAAATAAAAAGTGCTTTGATACATTGTTCTATAAATACCGATGCTTTCGCCGTTAGCGAAGGCATCGGTTCTCTCAACGATTAATAGTATAATATATTATTTCGCCTCCACAGAAATTGTACCGCCGTCGGCCGTTAACTTATGGCGATACCAGTATTTTTTATCTGCGTACATCCTTACATCTTCCTGCTCGAGATACGAATCATACTGAAATGTTGCCACATCCACAAAGTCTTTCAACTCATGTAAATCATCTTCACACGTTTCACAATATACTTCCGTTAACCAAACATCGTGGGTTTTACCATTTCCAATATCTTCTTTGTTTTCAGATTTCAAATATAAATTTCCAGTTGAATCTGAATATAAATCGTCTCGAATCAAAGTGTGCACCCCGTCTGAACAGGCTGTGGCAAGAAGGAGGAAGATGAAGAGATAATTAGTCACGGTGAATTTCTATACTGTTAAAACAAATGTAAGTCCAGCTTCCTTAGCCCACTCCTTAATAATATTTTCGTCTTCGGAACTTGGCGTACTATTTAATTTTCCCGAAATCTGAACAATTTCATTATCGTTTACTTCAATGGTCATATAATGTTTAAAGCTTGTGTTTACTTCCTTCTTCATGGACCATATAGAACAAAAATTATTAACACAAGAACGAATGTATGAAAATACACAATGCTTCATTTCGTCCGACTCTCGATATAAATCTTCGTCATTCGTTATTTCTTTAAATAAATAGGTGTCTTGTTTCGATTGAATTTTATACTCCTTCGCATCCATTCCTTTCCAAGAAAGATGCATAAACTCTTTTAAACTTTCGAATTGAGCTGAGTTGTGCCAATAATCAATTTCATTTATAACAGATCTTACACTGCGCCCTTTTAAAATGATTGTTTCGGTTGTATCGTATTTCACATACACAAAGTAATCGACAAAATCTGTGACTGACATTTCCGTATCATCCCAATCAAGCTTTAATAAAAATAGATAGACATCACACCAAAAATCAATATCTCTATAAAACGTGTGTATTCTATACTTGAAAATTTTATTGTTAGAATAAAACAACTTTAAAAATTCTGTATTGTTTGATTCTAGTATTAACTTAGACGTAACAATGCTTCGCAACAAAACATCCTTTTCAAATTTAATGTACGGTACTTGATGAATTAAAATATAGGATTCCTTTTTAGAAATTGCATGTGGTAAATCGGGATGATTCCGAATATTATTGCCCTGAAGTACATACATCAATATATCCATTTCAATTAAATCTAAGCGATGGAGATTGTAGGTTAATACCAAGGGGTTTTCATATTTCACAAAAAGACATTCAAAAAATTGGTTCAGTTTGTGTTCATTTACTACGTTTTGCAACAAACCCACAGCCTTGTTCATTGGCCGTATTTGCATGCCAGGGTATTTTCCTAACACCAAAGACACCGTTAATAGATACGCTGCATCAATGCTATTTTCGATGCTTATAAATGTTTTCGCATTAAAAATAGTTTCATAAAAAGCAGTGCTTATCTCAAACTCGTATGCTGTTTGTGTTTTAAACAATTCATTTGTAGTAACTGCTTCAAATAAAGTATACACCGTATGCGCATAGATACAGGGATTGCGATTATAGTGCAGATTAAAAAAATCCAACCACTTACAAAGCCTAC
>JAYTLG010000235.1:0-4625 GCA_043729555.1 Cytophaga sp. | reverse complement strand
TAAAAGATATGCGATATGTGCTTGTATTTGTAATTGGTATTGTACTGTTTCCTCTGACTCTAATTACTTTGAAATTGATAACAGGATGGGGTATTGTAGGTTATGGGGATTCTCATGCACTTGCCCATTGGCTCATTTTTGCTGTATTGACAAGTCTGATACCTTTATTGTATAAATACTTATTGGCTGTGAAGACTCTTCATATTTCATTTATAGGAATTATGGCGAGTTGGTTTATGACAGTTTTGGCAATTTGGATTTTTTTTAATCAGTTAACTCAATTGAGTATAGGATGGATGATTCGTGAAATGAATTACATTTATATTAATTCATTTTATATAATGGGAATTGTAATAAGTTTATTCTGTTTAAAACGAATTCTTCGTTCTGAATAAAATAATAAGTTAAAGAATTTAAGTAGTACTTAAAGTAAAACATATCATGAATATTGTTTTCTTAGATGCCCTAACCATGGGCGATATGCCTGAGTTGGACGATTTTAAAGCGTTTGGTACCTATAAGCAATATGCTGAAACGAATACAGATGAACGATTGGAGCGTTGCTTACCTGCGGATATTATCATCACCAATAAAGTGAAAATTGATGCGGACTTACTGGCGCAATTACCAAATCTGAAATTAATTTGTGTAGCCGCTACAGGTACCAATAACATTGATTTGGAAAAAGCTTCGGCATTGAACATTCAAGTAAAAAATGTAAAGGGCTATTCAACCAACAGCGTTGCTCAATTAACGTTTGGTTTTATTATTGAATTGTTTAATCGCGTTTCGTATTACGATACCTATGTGAAAGAAGGGTATTATTCGGAGCAGCATTTATTTACACATATTGGTCCGGGTTTGGAAGAGCTTGCAGGTAAAACAATTGGTATTATTGGTATGGGGGATATTGGCAAAGCAGTGGCTATAATTGCAACAGCTTTTAACATGCAGGTACAGTATTATTCTACAAGTGGAAAGAATACAGACGCAGGTTACACATCTGTGTCATTAGAAGTGCTTTTAAAGACCTCTGACGTGATTAGTATACATGCTCCATTGAATCCCCAAACGAATCGCTTGATAGCAGCAGCGCAGTTGAAATTAATGAAATCAACAGCCCTTCTAATTAATGTGGGTAGAGGAGGTATTGTTGTCGAAGCTGATCTTGTCGAAGCCTTGGAAGGAAATGAGATTCACGCTGCAGCTTTGGATGTATTCGAACAAGAACCATTGTCGAGCATGTCTCCGTTATTGAAATTGCAAGATGATGGAAAACTTATTCTTACACCACACATTGCATGGGCAAGTATTCAAGCACGTAGAACGTTATTAAAAGGAATTCAAATGAATATTAAACAATGTCTCTCTTAAAAAAGTATGGTTTACGATAAAAAGCAAGGCGGTGAGCTTGCACCAACGCGTGTTTATTTAAAGAGAACGTTAATTTTATTTACAATTTCATTTACGTTTTTGACATTTTCCCTTGGTCTGGGTATTTGGGGGTATCATTATTATGCCGGCTTACCGTTTATCGATTCCTTGTTGAATGCAAGTATGATCTTAACAGGGATGGGGCCGATCGATCCAATGAAAACAGATGCAGCAAAACTCTTCGCATCTTTCTATTCAATCTATAGTGGAGTAGCCTTTTTAACTTCCATTGGCGTCTTCATCGCACCAACCTTACATAGGCTATTACATAAGTTTCATATTGAAGATGAAAATTAGTTTATAGGTTCTTGTTACTATCCGCCGCGGCGGAACTAGAGGATAGAAGGGCGGAGTACATAGTACATTGACAAAAAGTAAAGTCATGCGTTTAAATTATTATTAAGAAAAAATAAGGCTGAAAGCCTTTAATACTATAGCTTAGGGCATCGCCCCAATTAAAGCATCAGATAATAATAACTCTTAAGTAAATACCATCCAATACAAACAAAAATGGCTTCAGATATAAAACCTGAAGCCATTTTTGTTTTTTACTAAAAACTATATACTCCGTACTTAGTACTTTTTGTCTAGTACCTAGCAACTAGAGCCTAGCAACTAACTCAACGCTGCAACACCAGGCAAGGTCTTGCCTTCGAAGTATTCCAGTAATGCACCACCGCCTGTAGAAACATACGATACATCATTACCAAAACCTAAGTTGTTGATAGCAGCGGCAGAGTCACCACCACCAATTAATGAGTAAGCACCTTTTTGTGTTGCTTCTTTTACTGCTTTTGCAATTGCAATTGTACCGTTTGCAAAGTTAGGCATTTCGAATACGCCCATTGGACCATTCCACAATACTGTTTTAGAGTTTGCTACAACTGCACTGAATTCTTTAATAGATTCAGGTCCGATGTCCAAACCTTCCCAGCCTGCAGGAATAGTACCTCTAGCTACTGTTTGACGATTCGCATCGTTGCTGAAATCATCTGCAATAACCGTATCAGAAGGGAAATATAATTTTACACCTTTCGCTTTTGCTTTTTCAATCAATGAAAGTGCAAGATCCAATTTGTCTAATTCACAAATTGATTTACCAATTTCACCACCCAATGCTTTTGTAAATGTATAAGACATACCGCCACCAATAATGATGTTGTCAACTTTGTCTAATAAATTTTCAATCACCATGATTTTATCAGAGATTTTAGAACCACCCATTACAGCTGTTCTTGGTTTCTCCCCGCTTGTTAATAATTTGTTTGCATTTTCAAGTTCTGCTTGCATTACATAACCCGCAACTTTATCGGTAAAGAATTGTCCAATTACAGCTGTTGACGCATGCTTTCTGTGAGCCGCACCAAATGCATCATTTACCCATACATCACCTAAAACTGAAAGTTTTTTAGCGAAGTCTACATCACCTTTTTCTTCTTCTGGATAAAAACGTAAGTTTTCAAGTAACAATATTTGTCCTGGTTTTAACGCAGCAGCTTTTGCTTTAGCATCTTCACCAATACAATCTGCCGCAAACAATACTTCTTGACCGAACATTTTATTTAAGTAAGCTAAAATGTGCTTTAATGAATATTTTTCTTCTGGTCCAACTTTTGGTCTACCAAAGTGCGACATTAATATAGCAGAACCACCATCTTTTAACACTTTGGATACAGTAGGTAATACTGCTTTTAATCTAGTGTCATCCGTAATTTCAAAACTTTTGTTAAGAGGTACGTTAAAATCTACGCGCATCAGGGCTTTTTTACCTGAAAAGTTAAAATTGTCTACTGTTTTCATGGTGATTATTTAAAATTGTCTCAATTCTTGTACTAAAATAGCAATACCTTTGATAATAAAAAAGACGACTTATCGTCGTCTTTTTTTAATGCTTGATTATGAGCTTATTCGCCGTGAAGCCACGTTTTTTTAGCTGTTAATTCTTCTTTTGTTTCAACATTGTCGGGATCATCTACGCAACAATCAACCGGGCAAACAGCTGCGCACTGAGGTTCTTCGTGGAAACCTGTACATTCTGTGCATTTATTTGGTACGATGTAGTAGAACTCATTAGAAACAGCTTCCATAGGGTCTTTAGCATCAACAGATGAACCATCTTCCATTTGGATTTCTTTTAAGCTTGTTCCTCCAGCGTAGTTCCATTCAACTCCACCTTCATATATTGCTGTATTCGGACATTCAGGTTCGCATGCACCACAATTAATGCATTCGTCAGTAATTATTATCGCCATATTCGTATGTTCTTTCTAATTCGTTTGCAAAATTATACACAAAATCCTTAGGTTCAAATTATATTTGCATTTAATACAACAACAAATTAACGCAATGAAAGGTTTACTTACAGACTTACAGACATTTATTCAATTACACGATTTCTTGAAGAGCATGGATTCTCTAGAATTAAATGAATGGATTTATCGAACTGAAGCAAATAATCCATGGTTTACAGCGGAGAATGTAAAATCTTCTATTGCAGGAATTGTTGAATTAATGGAGCCAAAAGCTTTAGAAAAGTTTTATACGTCGTATACAATTTCTGCACCGATGAAAAGAGTAGGTGTGATTATGGCGGGTAATATTCCAGCGGTAGGTTTTCATGATTTGATGTGCGTACTACTTTCGGGCAATATTTTATATGCAAAATTGAGTTCGGAAGATTCGGTATTATTGAAAAAAATAGCTGAGAAATTAATAGAATTTAATCCTTCGTATAGTGATCGAATATTTTTTGTAGATCAATTAAAAAACATGGATGCTTATATCGCAACAGGTAGTGATAATTCGGCAAAGCATTTTGAATATTACTTTAGAAATACACCTAATATCATTCGTAAAAATAGAACATCGGTAGCTGTACTTAGTGGCAACGAAAGTGAAGAAGCGCTTGTGCAATTAGGCGCAGATGTATTTGATTATTTTGGATTGGGATGTAGAAACGTGTCACATGTGTATTTGCCAACAGGCTACGACCCTACAACCATATTACGTGCGTGGGAGGGTAGCTTTAATCATTTGAACAACCATCATAAGTTTATGAATAATTATGATTACAATAAAGCAATTTTATTGATTGATCAAGTTCATCACTTTGATGCAGGATATGTTTTATTAAAAGAATCAGATGCTATTTTTTCTCAAATTGCAACATTGACGTATTCATTTTATGAATC
>JAYTLG010000234.1:0-8094 GCA_043729555.1 Cytophaga sp. | reverse complement strand
GAGAAATTTACAAAGCTGCAAATATAGATATGTCGACATTTACATTAGGCGAAAATTTTGCAAGCGGAATATACATTGCATATGTGCATTCAAAAAATGGAGTGTCGATTATTAAATTGATTAAAAATAATTAAAGCCTGTACGATAATGTTTAGGTCTTAGGCATAAAGCAAAGCCTAGGACCTAAACTTATTTACTATAAATCAAATAGTTAAAACACACTACACCTATAATTATTTTTTTAGGTGAATTTGTTCACTTTTCGCACATCCGTTTGTCTAGTTAGAGTGCATATTAATATTTGAGCTAACATGAAGACGAAGTCAATTCTCCTTTTACTATTCGTATTCTTTGCGTGCTTGCAAAGCTATGCCCAAACTATTACGGGAACAGTAACAAACGCCAGCAATGCGCCTATTAAAAACGCTCTGGTTTCTCTATCCAATAGCCCCACTATTTTCACAAAAACAGATGCCTTAGGTGCATATTTGTTAACGGCTGCCGTTGGTGCCCCCATTACAATAGCCGCATTAGGTTATGGAACCAAAAACAACATACCAACAACCGCTGTTACAAATATTACCTTAGCTATTGATCCGGAATTAAGTGGCAATGTTTATCACATTAATTTTGACCACATGCGCGCTGGTGAAAGCTACACAGAAACTGAATTAAAAAGAGATTTTCCAGTTGGTTCGGGCGCAGGCTTTTATGATGGCGTTGACCCAGCATCCAACAGAGTCGCGATTGACCCGACTGTAAGTGTGGGCAACTTGGGCTCTTCCATAAAAGTAAAATTTCCTGCCGGACAATTAAAAACCGCAAACTCTGGATTAGATGTGCGCATTCCTTTAGCACAAACATACAATTCAAATAATTTCCAAGCAGATGAATTATACTTATCCTACTGGATTAAATTTAGTGCTGATTTTGAATTTAATAAGTGCGGCGGAAAACTACCAAGCTTAGGTGGTTCGGATTACAACGTACGTGAAAATGAATGGAAAGGCAGAATCATGTGGCGCAATGGCGGCAGCATTCAGTTTTATATGGAACTACCCAATAGTTCCTATAGCATATCCGATGCAGATCGTTTTTGGGGAAATAAGGAAGTAGATAACGGAGATATTTGCACAAATGAATTTACGCCGTATCTATCACAACCAGGCTGGCACAACATCGAACTACATTATAAATTTGAAACGCCCGGACAAAACGATGGTTATTTCGAAGGCTGGATAGATGGCGACAAAGGATACAAACTTACAAATGCAAGTGTATTTACAAACTACCGACCGAGTATCTATCAACGAGAAAATTTAACCATCAATGCAATATTACTTTCTGCATTCTTTGGAGGTTCGTCGGTTGAATATGAACATACAAAAGATGAATATATGTGGTTTGATGAATTCAAAGTTTCAACCACACGATTAAATGAATACAGTCGATATAACGTCACTACGGATATAAGCAGCGTTGACAATTCAACAAAAAAATTACGTATCTATCCAAACCCAACATCAACGGGTATTGTAACCCTGAGCGAAACAGCAGACTGGTCTTTGTATGATGTAACAGGAAAATTCATTTCAACAGGAAATAGTGCTATTATAAACACTACTGGATTAACAAAAGGTCTATATGTTATACATGTGAACGAATCTGTACACAAGCTCATTATAGAGTAACTGGGTTACAATTCGTGAAGCAAACAGAAGATATACTATTATGACGAAGGCAGACATTTCTATTTCAACAAATATGTATCAAGACGATTATATTTTTAATTTATTGGATAAAAAAATTCTTAATCATTTTGTGTACAAAGGCGCATATGAATTATGTAATATAAAAACCAAGGAAATATATTATAAAGTTTTGCTAGAGGAAACAACTGAACAGCCAATCGGATTGCCTAATGACACCTATGTATTTATCAATTATTTACCATCGATTTATACGCAAGACAAACCCATCAAAGGCAAACAAGTAATTTTAGATTTAACACTAAAAGGTTGGTGTCATGAACATAATAGAAAAGATTTACTCATTAGTAAATATCCTTTCTTTACCGATGATTTAGTGTTTACCAAACAATTGTTTAAGACTTTTAATAAACATCGATCTGAAATAATAACTCCTATCATTTAACTATTTTTATATTGCACTTTTTTTCATTTTACCTGTTAAAAAAATTGCACACCCTTTCTTAATTGGGTTGGGTGTGCAATTAATATTTCAACTAAATACTTAAAAAATTAAGAAATTAAGTTTGTAATAAATACCATGAAAATAATATTCACAATCTATTTATTACGCAATTACTTACTGTTATGAAATATACACGCCAGCTTAAATGTGCGATTTTAGTAATACACTTTGTATTGTTTGGAGCCAGCCTTTATGCACAAACATTTAACCATCCGGGTATTTTACAAAGTGAAGCGGATTTGAATTATGTCAAAGCAAAGATTTCTGCTAAGCAAGAACCCTGGTTGAGTGCTTATACCGGAATCAGGAATTCCATCAACCTGAATTATGCTCCACAAGGTTTGGTAACTCTGAATGATCAAGCAGATGCGGATGCATATATGCAAGATGGTTTAATAGCTTTTAAGTGTGCGTTGATTTGGTATTACTCTGGAGATGCTGCTTATGCAACAAAAGCAAAACAGATCTTAAATGCATGGACGATATACAATGACCCTGATAAAGATCAAAATCTGAACGTGCATTGGGGAGCAATAAATTACATGTCGGCAGCAGAGATCATAAACTCCATGGGCGGCGGATGGTCTGCTGCAGATGTTGCCGCATTTAAAGTATTCGCCAGAAGATTAACAACTCATATGTATATTGGTTGGTATAATAACGCACAACAAACGCAAATACGCAGTCGCATGGCTTGTGCTATTTTTTTAGAAGACCGGACACTATTCAATAAATGTCTTGAAGATTGGCGATATTATATTGATGTGTATTACTATGTTCGCGAAGATGGCCTCAATCCACCTAAATATCCATACCCAAAGATACATGGTACTACTTGGGAATTATGTCGCGATTTTAATCATGCCAATATGGGTTCAAAAGGAACGTTTGAAGGAATGGCAATTGCATGGAATCAAGGTATAGATTTGTATGAAGAGCAAAAATACCGCATGACAGAATTTCTAGAAACAACTACAGGATTTTTTATGGGCACCATACCAATACCTAGCGATATATGTGGATCTTCGTTTGCCAATACACCTGGTGTATTATATTGCAATGAACAAGGAAGAGTATGGCCAACATGCACAAACAATACACAGACACTTAAAGAAAATGTATACAATCATTTTAAAAATAGACTTGGTTATAATTTGCCAAATACCCTAGCATATAATAATGCAAGAAGAACAAATAGTTATTTTTGGGTACAAGTACTTACAGAATATGTCGCCCCCTTCACTACAGCAAATTGCAATGCAACAATTACCTCTACTACAAATTCATTCTGCACAGGTGGCTCTGTTTTACTAACTGCAAGCGCAGGTGCTTCTTACAAATGGTTTAACGGAACAACGCAGGTTGGAACAGCAGCAAGCTATACAGCAAATGCAGCGGGTTCGTATATCGTAGAAGTAACAAATGCATCGGTTTGTAAAGCAACGTCGGCGGTGAAAAATATTAGCGTAAATGCATTACCTACTGCCACCATTACATCGCCTACCAACTCCTTCTGCACAGGTGGATCAATAGTATTAACTTCTAGCGCGGGTACTTCTTACAAATGGTTTAACGGAACAACACAAGTTGGAACAGCTGCGACTTACAATGCAAATGCAGCTGGTTCATACACTGCAGAAGTAACAAATGCAGCGGGTTGTAAAGCAACATCTGCTGCAAAAATAATTACCTTAACAACGGGCACAATTTGGTATGCAGATACCGACAACGATGGCAAAGGCGATCCAAGTGTAACGCTTACTGCATGTACGAAACCTGTCAGTTATGTTGCGGTAGCTGGTGATGCTTGTCCCACAGATGCAAACAAAATAACAGCTGGCAACTGTGGTTGTAACAATACAGAAGCAAGCTGTTTGGATTGCGCCGGCATACCCAACGGATCTGCTGCCATGGATGCATGTATGGTTTGCTCAGGCGGCACAACGGGCATCACACCAATTACAAACCCAGTTCTTTGTAGTCCAATTACGGGAAATATCAATACTACACATGCATTTCAGATTGTAGCGCAACCAAACCCTTTCAATGATCAGATTGAATTAATTGTACCAGCTGGTGCTCACATTCAACTTACGAACATGAATGGCGTTATTGTGTATGAAAAATTAAATACAACATCAATAAGTACTAACGAACTTTCTAATGGATTGTACATTCTTCGTGTCACAACGGATGATGGAACGAGTATTTTAAAAGTAGTCAAACAGTAAAATAACAGCAGTAGTGATTCAATTATTTGTATACACATTACAACTGGAAAATTTTCTAGTTGTAATGTTCACTTTTAGGGAGGCACTTAGTCATAATAGATAAACAACCACATAATCGTATGACAACATTCCTTCGATCTCTCTTATTCTCCAAAGAAGCTCTAATTCTGAGCACCTTATGGTTTTTACTACTAGTATCAGCAATTTCTTTATAGCAACTTTTTATAAATAATTGAATATGGCACTTCTTATAAAGAATACACGAGCCTAATAAAATAGTAAAAGAGTAGATTATGAGAACATTATTATTTTCGACATCACAAACAATAGATATCTTCAAAATACAGATTTCAAAAAAAGAACGTATTTTTCTATATCTACTTTACCTATTCTTATTAGGAGCAGTTTGGCTGAAATCCAATTATAGTCCATTAAATAATAATAAACCATCGAATCGAATAGAATTAAGTGAAGGGCTAATATGCTCAAATTCGGTTACTGTCACTGGCTCCATCCAATCTATTGCACACACAGGACCTGCAGTTGCATTACCCGTTGGCAACAACATTGCTGGCATTAAACGCTGGTCTGACCCTGCTAGCTGGGTAGGAAATATAAAACCAGGCGCCAATGATGAGGTTCTTATACCTGCAAATTCTGCCATAATATTCGATGAGAATACAACGGTAAAGTCTATCATCATTCAAGGAAAATTAATTGTAGACCTAACTAAAAATATAAATGTAAATACGGAATATATTGTTGTAACGGGTACTGGTGGTTACTTTGAAATAGGTACACCTACAACTCCATTTCCAAACAAAATCACGATCACATTTACAGGAAGCGACCCAACAAAAAAAATACCCGGAACAGCAATTGAATCAAAAGGTTTGCTGGTTGAAAAAAGTGCGCGCATAGAATTTCAGGGAAAAATAAAAACGTCTTGGACAAACCTAGCTACAAATGTTAATGCTGGCAGCAATACCATTACAATCTCAACAGCTACAAATAACTGGGAAGTTGGAGATCAAATTTTAATTGCACCGTCACGACTAAATGAAAACGAAGGTGAAAAAAGAACGATTACAGCAATTAGTACTGATAAAAAAACATTTACATTAAATACAGCACTTAGCTTTCCGCATATTGGACAATCAAAACAATACACACGCCCAAGTGATGGTAAAACATGGACTGGAGATATGCGTGCGGAAGTTGGTTTGCTAACCAAAAGCATCACGCTACAAGGAGATGCAAGCTCGGAAACAAATCAATTTGGAGCCCATGTAATGGTGCACATGTCTGGTGTTGCGCATGTGGAAGGCATCGAATTATATAGAGTTGGACAAAAAAGTATTCTTGGACGGTATCCATTTCACTGGCATTTAATTCAAGAACTAGGCGCTGGTCAATATTTAAAAAATAGCAGCATACACCATTCTTATAATAGAGCGATTACAATACACGGAACAGAATCTACTTTAGTTGAAAACAATTTTTGTTACGACCACATCGGTCACGGTGTTTTTTTAGAAGATGGAAGCGAACGCTATAATATCATTCGTGGAAATGTAGTATTACTTACAAAGCGACCTGTAGCAGGAGAAGAACTTGTACCATCAGACAATGAAGCGAACGAAGTTCAGAACAGAACCCCAGCAAGTTTTTGGATTACCAACCCAAACAATATATTTGAAAATAATGTAGCAGCAGGTACACAGGGTACTGGATTTTGGTTTGCCATGCCAAGACAGCCAATGGCCAATTCCGCTTCCATTCCGAGATTTGTCGGTATGCAACCATATAAAGAACCCCTTGGAAAATTTGCTGGAAACAAAGCGCATAGCTGCGCAAGTGGATTTGATATTTTTGATCAACTCACAGCCTCACATGCATTAATCCGAAATGGTGGGTGGGAACGTACCGACACGCGAGTAATGGACAATTGCACCTGGTATGCCTGCGACCTTGCTGTATATGGTGGCATTGGTGGAGGCAGAAGATATACAGAAGGAGTTGTTTTTAGAAACAATGTATTCTTAGACAATGTCACATCTGTCATGCATGCAAATTACTCGATGATTGAACAATCTGTTTTTATAGCAAATTCAGGCGAAAATGTTTTTGTAGGGGATCGCATGTTAAACAGAGGCTATGATGGCGCGTGTACCATCAAAGATTGCCACATGGTAGGCTGGCAAGCAGCCAATGCAAATTACGTACAAAATACAGGCGGCGCTCTAAAGCACGTCAACTACCGTGTATCGGGCATGACAATGGACCATTCAGGTCCCCCGCGCATGTCCTTTCCTGATTATTCAAGAACCCCTGTAGGTGACGTTGGTGCAAACGATGCCGAACATCCGCGCTTTTGGAGTTACATACACTGGGATAAAGATGGTTCTTTAGGAGGCAAAGCAAATACGTCTATTGTTACAAACCATCCTCTTTGCAGGGATGCAACAGAAGTGCGTTTTTCTAATTGGACAAATTCATATCGCACAGATCGAAGATTTGCATACTTAGTTATTACTGCACCTGGCGACCCAAGTATGACGCTTGTTCGAACGAAGGCAGGTACACCCAAAGCAGGGCAGTATTATGTAAATGGTTTTTATGGGGGATCCATTCAGTTTCCAGTAATGGTAAATGATGGTTTCTTATATACCTTGCAATTTGAAAGTTTAGGTACGGGTAGAACAATGACCATTCGTATGCAAGATGATTATGTACCTGGAGACAAAGTTGTTTATCGAATTAAAAATTTCGGAAATCTACCAGGTGTTCAAGTTGGCGGCATAACAAGACATACAAGCATGGCAAATTTTAATGCATCCAACCAAAGCGGCTATGTTTTAGATAATGGAGATTTATACTTAAAAATGGTTTCTGTTGCATCTACGCCAGACATAGCGTTCACAATTACTTGGACATCTAATATTACCTTGCCACTTTTAGATACAGATGGGGATGGTATTTCAGATAAGCAAGAATCCATAGATGGTACGGATCCAATTCCGAATGCCCCTATTGCTTTAAACCCTGTCATTACAACCCCAACTACTTGTACCGCAACAATTACATCGCCTAGCAATTCTTTCTGTGCAGGTGGCTCTGTTGCATTAACAGCTAGCGCAGGAACATCTTACAAATGGTTAAATGGAACAACACAAGTTGGAACGGCTGCAACATTGACTGCTACTACTGCAGGTTCTTATACCGTGGAAGTAACAAATGCTGCGGGATGTAAGGCAACGTCGGCTGTAAAAGTAATTACAGTAAATGCAAACCCAACGGCAACAATCACATCTCCTAGCAACGCCTTCTGTACTGGTGGCAATTTAGTATTGACAGCAAGTGCGGGTACGTCATATAAATGGTTTAGTGGAACAACGCAAGTTGGAACAGCTGCAACTTACACGGCAAATGCAGCGGGTTCGTATACCGTAGAAGTTACAAATGCAGCAGGTTGTAAAGCAACGTCGGCTATAAAAGCAATTACTGTTAATGCAAACCCAACGGCAACCATTACATCGCCTGCCAACGCTTTCTGCACAGGTGGTTCAGTAGTATTAACAGCAATTGCTTTTATAGCCGACGTTGCTTTACAACCTGCTGCATTTGTAACTTCTACGGTATACGAACA
>JAYTLG010000233.1:0-7356 GCA_043729555.1 Cytophaga sp. | reverse complement strand
AAGAAATTTATTGATTTGTCTTCCAAGCAAAAATGGTTCAACAATACCATATTTGTGTTTGTCGCTGATCACGGGTCTCCGCTTGACGGAGATTACAACATGTCTATTGATTATAATCATACACCTCTTATTTTTTATGCACCTCATTTATTTAAAGAACATAAAACAATGAGTAACATGGCTGGTCAAATAGATGTTTTCCCAACGATCATGGGATTGTTAAAATTACAATATGGCAATAATACGTTGGGTGTTGATTTGTTTAAAGATGAGAGGCCTTATATTTTCTTTAGTGCCGACGATAAATATGGTGTAATGGACAATAATTGGTTTTTAATTGTGAATACCGATAAGAGCAAAGGCCTTTATAACTATAGAACGAAAGACACGCATAATTATGCAGATGAAAAGTCAGACATCGTTGAAAAAATGAATCTATATGCGGAATCAAATTTTCAAGCCTTTCAATATGTGCTTAATGAAAATAAGCAATAGGCTAGTCGATTGAGGTGTGTGTGGTTATGCCTGTCTTTGCATTGATCCTATAGTAGTTGGCCCTTACCTGTTAAAAATGATTTAAAATAGTTTTATTCGTTTACAATAAATACAATCATTATGGAGTACCTAATTTTTATTTTGTTAGTGGCCATCTTACTCATTATGCTCAATCATAATGATGGTACGGTCAAAAAGTTTGATTTCGCAGATAAGAAAATTGTTAAACTTGAACAAAAGCTTAATCAACTTCTACAGGAAATCACAACGTTAAAAAAAACAGAAGAAGTATCTTCTGAAAAACGAGCGATCGTAGAACCTGAAAAGCCAAAGGCTGCAGAGTTATTTGTTCCTAAGAAAGAAGAACTACCTGTAGCGCCGATAGAAAAACCGTTAGTCTTTAAACAAGTTGCCTTTCCTGCGGTGCCCGAAAAGGTTGAACCTCCTAAGGTCGTGTACGAGCCTGTAAAGCCAGTGTATAAAGAGAAAAAAGCGCCGACTCCTTCTTTCTTAGAACGAAATCCGGACTTAGAAAAATTCATTGGAGAAAATTTAATCAACAAGATTGGTATAGCCATATTGGTGTTGGGTATTGGATTCTTTGTGAAATTTGCAATCGATCAAAATTGGATTAATGAAATTGGTAGAGTCGCAATCGGTATTGCATGTGGAGGTATTCTTATTGGTGTTGCACACAAGCTTCGAACATCGTTCAATGCTTTTAGTTCGGTATTAGTTGGGGGTGGATTAGCGGTGTTTTATTTTACCATTACCATCGCCTTTCAAGATTACCATATCTTCTCACAATTGGTAGCATTCATTATTATGGTGGTAATTACGGCTTTTGCAGTATTACTATCGATTGCTTATAACCGTCAAGAATTAGCAATATTGGCTATTGTAGGAGGCTTCGTGTCGCCTATGTTGTTGAGTACTGGTGCAGGAAATTACAAAGTTTTATTTTCTTATGTGCTACTCTTAAATATAGGTATGATTGTTCTTGCTTATTTTAAACGCTGGAACCTTGTCAATATCGTTTGTTATGTGTTTACGATACTCTTGTATGGTGTATGGTTACACGCAAAAGTATTAGATTCCGATGTCGTCGATCCTCCATACTTTGGCGCGTTTATAGTTGCGACGCTATTTTATTTCGTGTTTTTTGTCATGAACATCATCAACAACATCAAAGAAAATAAAACGTTCATTGCTGCTGAAATTATGATTTTAATTAGCAATACTTTTTTATACTATTCTTCAGGCATGCTTATTCTTAAAAATATTGAAGGAGGTTTATACCAAGGTGCGTTTACCGTGCTCATTGCATTGTTCAATTTTGCATTTGCATATACCTTGTACAAGTCGAAGAAAGCAGACATGAACCTTATTTATTTGCTCATAGGATTAGTTCTTACGTTTGTAAGTCTTGCTGCACCTGTGCAATTAGACGGCAATTACATTACGCTGTTTTGGGCTATGGAAGCCGTGTTGTTATTATGGCTTTCTCAAAAGTCAGGCATACAAATTATTAAAGTCAGTTCGGTAATCGTTACCGTTTTAATGATTATTAGCTTAGTGCTGGATTGGTATAAGGTGTATGAAATTAGAGACGATCAAGTTTCAATACTATTAAACAAAGCCTTTATAACGGGCTTTGTAGTGCTGTTGTCATTGGGTTGTACATTGAGGTTGCTTCGGAATGAGGTTGGTAGTTTTATTGCAGAAGTGAAAGTAAAAGAATACCATGTGCTGATTTCGTTAGTGCTATTGGCATTAACCTACTTGGTGTGTTTGTTAGAACTCAACTTTCAACTGAACAGTCGTATCGACAATAACGCCGTAAGAATTGTTTATTTGTTTCTCTATAATTTTGTGTTTGCATTCGGCTTTATCCTTTTAACCTTTAATAAATCGGACATTTTATTTAGGTATGTGTCATTAGGTCTAACAGCATTGAGTTGTGTAATGTATGCTTTGTATTACGATTACATTGTTATTGGTGTTAGAGATGAATACCTTGTTTCATCGACCGTGTGGGCTTTGCATTATTATATTCATTATGTATTGAGTGGCTTGTTGTTGGCGATGCTGTGGACTTGTGGCGTTTTGCTTCTGAAACAGTATGCCATTGATTCAAAAGAGTTCAAGCCTTTTATCTGGATAAGTTCAGCGGTTATTCTTGCGGTGGTGAGTGCAGAACTACAAAATGTATTGGTGTCTTTATTTTATAATGGCGGAAGTTTTGATCAGGTATACGTTTTGCAAAATCATATTTTTCAAATTGCCTATCCGATCATATGGGGTTTATGTTCTTTTATTGCCATGTACATTGGGATGAATAAAAAAATTAAAACATACCGTATTCTTTCGCTTGTTGTATTCAGTATTACTTTGCTTAAGCTGTTTATTTTTGACGTTACCAGAATGTCAGAAGGAGGTAAGATCGCAGCCTTTATTTCATTGGGTGTTTTATTGCTCATCATATCTTTCATGTATCAGAAGTTGAAAAAAATAATTATTGAAGATGATAAAGCTAATCGTTAAGTCGTTTTTGTTTGGTGCAGTAGTATGCTGTTCTCCTGTAGTTATTGCGCAGACTTACCAATGGTCTTCAGCGATCGATACGATTCGTGAAGAAGGGTTTTATAAGTTATTATTAACGCAAGACATTTCTTCCAAATCGTGTAAGGAAGACCTTTCTGATATTCGTATTGTTAATGATAAAAACAATGAAATTCCTTACCTGATTAAAAAGGAACCAGGTATGTACGATAAAAAATGGTTTAAAGAATATCCTATAGTTTCAAAGCAAATCGTTCCGAATAAACATACGAGTCTTGTTATTCATAATCCACTTAAAAATAGTATTAGTAATTTTAGTATGGTTGTTAAAAACAACGATGCGTATAAATTTTCAAGTTTAAGCGGTAGCGACGACAAGATTAATTGGTATTTTATTACGGCCGATTATCCACTCAGTCAAATGTACGATGCTGCTAATGTTGCGACGGAGAAAATTATTTATTTTCCCTTAAGTAATTACGAATTTTACAAGCTCGACATCAATGACTCTGCTACTGCACCTTTGAATGTTTTAAAGATTGGCAATTATAAGTCAACAGTTGAGCCCGGTGAGCTTACATTGATTAAGCCTTTTCGAGTTGATCAAAAAGACAGTTTAAATAACAAGAAGACTTATGTAACCCTAGATTTCGGCGTAGCTTATCAGATCAATAAACTAAAGTTGTTTATTGATGGACCGAAATTTTATAAAAGAGAAGTCGTATTGTATAGCATAGACAGTATGGGGAAAGAGACGTATTGGAATGAACGCAGTACGTTTTATATTTCTTCCAATGGAGAAAATGCGGCTTCACTTCCATCTTTGTATGGCACTCGTTTCGTAATGGTCGTAGATAACGACGACAATCAACCAGTACACTTTCAATCTGTAGAAGCTTATCAAAGGACTCGGTACTTGGTCGCTTCCTTAAACAATGCTGAAGTTTATCATTTGCTGATAGGCAATAAAAAAGCTCCTTTGCCACAGTATGATTTAAGTTTTTTCGCTGACAGCATTCCTGTGCTATTGCCTGAAATACATGCAAACTTGTTTAGTCGCGTCGATACTAAAAAAAGCAATGCATTGCTTGAAGACAACAGCTGGTTTAAAAGTAAAGTGTGGATTTGGGCTATTTTGGCGATCGTTGTTTCGTTATTGATTTATGTTTCGTATAAAATGATCGGCGAAATGGGGAAAAAAGAAAAGGAGTAGGGTTCTCTCTTATAAGATTAGTAGTATTCAGAGGTTTATTAATTTAACTATTTTTTGTATTTTTATACGTCACAGCATTATTGAGCACTTTGTCTTTTTATACCATGAACAATAAATTTACGTCTTTCTTCTTTTTTGTTTTTTTACTGAGTACACTCTTGAGTTGTAAATCACAGCAAGTAGTCAATAAAGCTGCTGTTGTTCAAAAAGAAAATGTGACGAAAGAAGAAAGTAAAGTTCAACAAAAATATGTTGATGATTATAGTTTAGATTTTAAAATTGGGCAGATGGTGATGATGGGCATCAACGACCGCAAAGTATTAGAAACGAACGATGCGTTGGTTGCTGAAATTTTAGAAGGGAAAACAGGCGGTATTATTTTGTTTGAAAAAAACATCAGTGCTACAAATTCTAAAGAAGCATTAAAGAAATTGATCAGCGATATGCAACAAAAGGCTAAGGTGCCTTTGTTGATGAGTATTGATGAAGAAGGTGGTAAAGTACATCGCTTGAAAGAAAAATATGGTTTTGTGGGTATGCCTTCGGCTGCTTATTTAGGGGCTTTGAATAACCTCGATTCTACGTTGTACTATACAAAAAACTTGGCGGCATTATTAGCTGAGCTAGGTTTCAATGTTAATTTTGCGCCCGATGTAGATTTGGCATTGAATGCAAATAATCCTGTGATTGCAAAGGCAGGAAGAAGTTATGGTGCGGATCCGAAAGTTGTTTCGGCACAAGCGATCACCAGTATTCAAGGACATCATGCATTTGGAGTAAAGACCGCCATTAAACATTTTCCAGGGCACGGTAGCTCAACGACCGATTCGCATTATGGCATTACAGATGTAACCAAGCAATGGCAGTTTATTGAATTAATGCCGTACAAAGAAATTATTGAATCGGGTCAATGCGATGCAGTCATGACCGCACACATCATCAACTGTCATTTAGATACTACATGTTTGCCTGCAACGTTGTCTAAAACGATTGTGACGGATATCTTACGAGGCGTTTTGGGTTTTGAAGGTTTGGTATTTTCTGATGACATGCAAATGCATGCAATCAGTAAAAATTTCGGTTTAGACAATGCTGTGAAGCTCTCTATTTTAGCAGGTGTTGACGTATTGGTGTTTGGTAATAATGTTACGCAATCGTATCGCACAACCGCAACCGAAGTGCATGCAATCATTAAAAAATTAGTAGCCTCTGGTGAGATTAGTGAAAGTAGAATCAATGAATCGTTTCTACGCATTATGGATTTCAAAACTAAAAAAGCGATTCGCTAGTTTGCTTATTCTGACACTAAATAGTACAGCGTTTTTGTAAGGTCAGGGTCTTTGTATTCTATGGTGGAGATGTGTGCTTCGATGGACATGATCTTGTAATTTTTACTCCATTTTATGGGGCTGTCTGTTTTGCAAAAAATATAGTTGGCTTGAACAGACCATTTTCCTTGGTATTCTTTTCCGTTTTCGACAATCACAAACGTCATGTCAGGCTTGAGGAATAGCTTGTCGTGAGCTTGTTCTACGCTAGGATCTTCAGCCATTCCAAACGTTTCGTATTGAATGATTTTCCATTCTTTGCCAACCCACTCTTTTTTAATTTGCTCCGCAGTAGCCTGAGCATATAGTGAATGCGCCATGCAAAACGTAAGCATAATAGAACATACGATAACGCTACGCATAGAATTGAGTTTAAATCAAAGAATGAGGCAAACTTGAAAAGCTTAGAAAAGTACGATTAACGTACCTTTAAGAACTTTAACGTTTCAATGCGTCCAGAGGATGTGTAAATACTTAAAAAATAAACGCCCGGTTTTAAACTGGCTGTTTCTATTCTTACAGGATGTGTGTGGTTGGGTGCTAAATGGATATAACTGACTTGATTTCCGATTAAATCAAAAACACGAATGGCAGTTGGGGTGGTGGCATCTGATTCTACAAACAATTCGGTATAATCATCGGCAGGATTTGGGGCAATACGAAACGCTGGTTTGTTGTCTTGGGCAACAAGCACAGAAGTCTGCAAAAGCAGTAGTACAATAATTACTATGTATTGTAAGCGTTTCATAATGGACAAATATAACATTTTGTGTGGATAAAGTACAATGACAAAAAAAGTGCCAAAATACGAACTGAAACAAGATTTCAGAGCAGGTCTAATAAAAAAAGCCCTCCTTAAGAATTTAAGGAAGGGCTTTTAGCTGTTTGAAAAATAAAGGTGGCTTACATTTTTACTATTTTTCTAGTGATGACACCGTTGCTAGTTGTGCATTTTACGATGTACATACCTGGATTTAAAAGGGAAGTATTGAAATTGAAACGGTGCGATCCAGCACTCAAGGTTCCTTCTGAAATAGTTGCAACCAGTTTGCCTTCTTTGTCAAATACGACAAGGCTCACTTCGCCAGATTCGGCTACGTTTACTTCAATGTCTGTATTCGTCGTAAATGGATTCGGAGCGTTGGTTAACAGGTTATCGTTTACTGTACCTCTAGCATTGTCATTTGCAATTCTTGCGTTACAAGAGCCAACTAATGTCCAAGCATCAGTCCAATAGGCACCTGTTCCAGCTCCATAAGCCCACGCAGCACCGTTGCACCATCCTGAATAAGGATATGGTTTGCATTCGTACTGACTGCCTGCATTTTGAACTTTAGATCCAGCTACATATCCACCATTTTCTACGTACTGAGCAATTCCCGTACAGCCACCTGTTGTCACAGTATTTACTGTTACACTTACAGCAGTACTTGTTTTCGTATTGCCCGAAGCATCGTATGCTTTAGCGGTAATAGAATAGTTGCCTGCCGCAACATTTGTCCACGTAAAAGCATACGGAGCAGTTGCGTCGCTAGTCAATAACGTAGTGCCGTTGTAAAATTCTACTTTCGTTACGCCTACGTTATCCGAAGCATTGGCAGCGATGTTAATGCTTGCAGCCGCATTGTAGGTTGCGCCGTTTGCAGGAGATGTTAAACTTACAGTTGGCGCTTGTGTGTCAGCAGTACTTGTTACCGTTACGCTTACCGCAGCAGTTGTTGTTGTTGCACCTAAGTTATCCGTTGCTTTAGCGGTGAT
>JAYTLG010000232.1:0-6814 GCA_043729555.1 Cytophaga sp. | reverse complement strand
GGCCCTCTATCGTGCTGTAATTTCTCAAACAGATCCAAAGTAGTATTAATTTAATAGTTAAATTATGCTTCTGAAAGGTCTTTCCTAAAACCTTAAAATCCTCCAAATATAATACTTTAAAAGCTAGAATTAAAGTAATGTAGATAAAAAGTATATTTGATTAATATTTTCCAAAGGTGCCGCTTTTATCGCCGATACCTTTCAAAATATTCTATCAAAAAATTAAAAATTTAGAAGTTATGGGTAAAAAAAGCTACTTTTAGATAATTATTCAATAAATTGTTTCAAAATCACAATACTCTTTTTCATTCAAATTCAATATGAAAAAATCAATACTACTTTACGCTTTAATGTTGTTCGTTTTTTCTGCAACGGCACAAACTCTTCAAAAAGGAAAAATATTTAACATGCAAGGACCTGGTGCTGCGGCATGGGATTTTGTTGAAAACAAGGCTCAGTTTATTGCTGCAAAAGCTGACAATAAAGACTTGGTAAATATTACAGATTCAATAGATCTGCCTGCATTTAAACGAACGTTTAAATCTTATAATACAACCATGTTTGTTAAAGTTGCAAACATGACAAATATTGAATTATCATACGTTTCATTGGAAGCTGCATTCAAAACAGGGAAAGCAAGCTCTACTATTGAAAATGTAAACATAGGAGATATTTACATTGCAAAAATAAGAGAAACCAAGAGTTTCGCTTTAATAAAAATCACTGTAATTAAGGATGATAAAAAATCACTGGCAAATGGAGGAAATAATAATGACTACATGGAATTTGAATATAGTGTATTTGCAAATAAAGATACACACGCAACATTCAATGAAGGTTTAGATTTATTCAAAAAGGGTGACTTTATTGGCGCAACAGAAAAATTCAAGCAGGCTGTAATTGATGACCCTAATAACCATGAAGCATATTATTATTTAGGTCTTTGTAAATCAGAACTTGGCGACTACCCTGCTGCTATTTCTTATTTTGACAAAGCGATATTTATTAAATCAGACTATACTGCAGCTTATTCAAAACGAGGTATTGCAAAAGGCAAAGAAGGATTAAGAGACGATGCAATTACAGACTACACTTCTGCTATCAAATATGACTCTACATATGCAGAAGCGTATCAAAACAGAGGTCATGAATACTTTTTATTGAGTCGTTATACAGAATCAATTACAGACTTTAGCAAAGTAGTAAAACTACAACCTGATAATTTCCAAGCATATTATGCAAGAGGTTTGTCTAAAGCAGAATATGGTAAACATGCAGATGCAATTGTGGATTACACAAAAGCGATTACCTTATACCCCAACTTTACATATGCTTATTTCTACAGAGGTTTTTCTCAAAGTCATTTAGAAAACTACTCTGCTGCTATTAAAGATTTCAACAAAGCTGTTCAATTGGATCCTAAAGATCATGCTGCGTATTTCAATAGAGCTTTTTGCAAACGTCAAGAAGGCGATTATGAAGGAGCATTGAATGATTATTCTAAATCTATTGAATTGAAACCTCAATACGAAGAAGCGTATTTCCAAAAAGCTAATACATTGTATTTAATGGGAAATAAAGCCGAAGCAATTGCAGAATACGATGCTATTGTTGCCAAATTTCCAAATGAATCTGTAGCGTATTCAAACAGAGGATTCTTCAATTTGAATATCAAAAAAGATAAGGAGGCTTTGGCTGATTTTGACAAAGCAATTGAGTTAGATGCAAACAATGCTGAAGCTTACAGATATAGAAGTGTTGTTAAAAATGAATTAAAAGATAAAGACGGTGCTTGTGCAGATCTAGCAAAAGCTGTTGCTTTGGGTGATCGTGACGCAATTGTTTTACAGAAAGATATTTGTAAAAAATAGTGTTCATAGAAGACCTTAAAAACATTGATATCATTTTAGCTTCGGGGTCTCCCAGAAGAAAAGAACTTTTGCAGGATGCGGGATTTCAATTCCGCATCCTTACTAAAGAAGTTGAAGAAAACTACCCCATCTATCTTCAACGTGCGGAAATACCCGTATACCTCTCTAAAATAAAGGCGCACTCCATCAAATCAGATTTCCCTGAAAGTTTAATCATTGCCGCAGATACCGTCGTTGTTCAGCGTAGAGATGTATTGAACAAGCCCACAACTGCGGAAGAAGCAAAACAAATGCTATCCAAGCTTTCAAGCAACATGCATGAAGTTATTACTGGCGTAACAATTTGTTATCAAAATAAAGAATATTCCTTTTACGATATTACCGAAGTCTTTTTTAAACCACTTCCAGAAGACTACATTAATTATTATATCGAACACAACAAACCGTTCGACAAGGCCGGTTCGTATGGGATACAAGAGTGGATTGGCATGGTAGGAATAAAAAAAATACAAGGGGATTATTACAATGTTATGGGCTTGCCCATTTCAAAACTGGTTGATGAAATTGAAAGAATCTTTCATCCAGACTTAACACCACCGCCACAATCAAACAACAGAGACGACCAAAGTAAATATTTATACTACGGTATCTAATCAAAAATTAACACATCGAATCTTCTAGAATTCGTAATTCTACAGAAGGCGAAATTTTTTCGTATAAAATATTATAAACTGCTTTTGTAATCGGCATCTCTACACCCAAGGTCTTATTGATTTCATATACGCATTTAACGGCGTAATATCCCTCTGCAATCATATTCATTTCGACTTGTGCAGCTTTAACCGAATAGCCTCTACCAACCATATTGCCAAGTGTTCTATTTCTACTGTAAGGCGAATAACATGTAACCAACAAATCTCCTAGATACGCAGACGCATTCCAGTTGCGATCTTTTTTAACCACGGCATCAACAAACAATTCGATCTCAAGCATTGCATTTGAAACCAACACCGCCTGGAAATTATCACCATAATTCAACCCTCTTGCAATACCACAGGCAATCGCAATAATGTTTTTCATTACCGCACAGTATTCAACACCATACAAATCTTCGACCACAGTGGCTTTGACATAGCGACATTGCAACAAATCTGCTACAACAGTTGCTGCGGTAGAGTCCTCTCCAGCAATAGATAAATACGATCGTTTTTCTAAAGCTACTTCTTCTGCGTGACAAGGCCCTGCAATGACACAGATTTGTTTAGAAGGCACTGCATGTTTTTGTTGAAGTAAATCCGTAACCAAGATATTTTCCAATGGAATCATCCCCTTGATTGCAGAAACTATAATTTTACCTTTTAAATCAGCAGCAGAAATATTCCCCAGCACATCACCAATAAAGGCAGCAGGAACTACAAAAATCACAACCGACGCACCTTCAAGGGCTTTCAATACGTTGGTTGTAGGAGTTACTTTTTTTCGATCAATTGCAACATCACTTAAGTACGTGGGATTTTTACCAAATGACAGAATATGTTCAACATCTTTTTGGTTTTTTAACCACCAATTTATACGCACATTATTTTCTGAAAGTATTTTAACAAGTGCGGTTGCCCAACTCCCCCCACCTATTATTGCAATATTTGTTGCTTCTACCTTTTTCTGCATTAGTATTCGTATTATGTTTGTTGAATTATTACGTAAATATACATCTTTAATATTAAACCTATAAATGACAGCATTAGCAAATTCGAAGCGAAAGCAATATTTAGGCATCTTTTTAGGTATTTGCAGCGCTGTGTGCTTTTCTACAAAAGCAATCATGGTTAAATTTGCCTATATGTATGGAGTGGACGCAGTATTTATTCTGTTTTTAAGACTTTTCTTTTCACTCCCTTTGTATATCATCTTAGCGTATATTTATTCTAAAAAAGCCACAACACCTATTACCACAAAACAATGGGCGTGGATTGTAGCACTGGGTTTAATCGGATACTATCTTTCAAGTTTATTAGATTTCTTAGGTTTACTTTACATTTCAGCATCTCTTGAACGACTGATTTTATTTATTTACCCAACGTTGATTGTGGTATTAAATACGATGCTATTTAGCAGTAAACTGCAACGTAAAGATTACTTCGCATTATTATTAACCTATATTGGTATCTTCTTTATCTATTTAGGAAATACAGAATCAACAACAAAAAATTTAATCGTCGGCAGCGTATTGGTATTTATATGCGCATTGACATACGCGATGTATATTGTTGGCAGCGGACGACTAATCCCAATCATTGGTGCAGAACGCTACACATCCTATGTAATGATCGTTTCTACCATCGCTGTAATCATTCATCAAGGTGTGACAAATGGCGTTCCAGACTTTCAAAATACGTCAGCAACGATCTTATGGATTGGACTCGCTATGGCAGTTATAGCAACGGTCATTCCATCGTTAACTTTAGCGCAATCAATTAAATTAATAGGAACGGAAAAATCTTCGATTATTGCTACCTTAGGACCTGTATTTACAATAAGTATGGCGAGTCAATTTTTGAATGAACCATTCACAGTACGACAAGCAATTGGAACAGCTTTTATTATTACAGGTGTATTGATTGTAAGTAGAAAATAAACAGATTTATGATACTCTATTCAAACGGACAATTTGTTTCAGAAACGGATCCTATTTTCACAGTAGATAACAGAGCCTATCAGTATGGTGATGGTATTTTCGAAACCATGCTTTGTAAAAACAACACGATTCAATATTTTTCAGACCACTTTGCGCGTCTTCAAAAATCCATGGCCTGCATGGAACTTACGAACGATATTTGCAGCAGGGAAGTCGAGTTACAAAATAGTATTCAAGAATTAATCAAGAAAAATAATTATAGCCCAAACGTACGAATTAAATTAATTGTGCACCGCAACTGGGGCGGCTTGTATGCACCAGTTGCTATGGATGGCATTCTTACAATTCTAGTAAAAGAACTTACAACGCCCTCACAAACAACGAAAGAATTTGTCGTCTTTTCAGACGATATTCGAAACCATTACCACAAAGGTTCGATGTTTAAATTACTTAGTTCAGGACGCTATGTATTAGCAGGCTTAGAGATGAAACGTAGAAAAGCAAACGACATCATCATTACCGATATTGATGGAAATGTAAGCGAATGCCTACAAGCAAATGTATTCTGGATTAAGGACAATACAGTTTATACGCCAGGCATTGAAACAGGCTGCATCGATGGCATCATGCGTAAGCAAATTCAAAGCTATTGCCACATCAACAACATCGAATTTAAAACAGGATTTTTCAACATCACCGCATTAGAAAAATCGGACATTGTCTTTTCAGGAAATATTGCCGGCCTCACTCCTTTTGAACAAATAGAAAAAGTAAAATTCAGGATGGAAAATGATTTGTTTGAAAAAATAAAAGCCAATGTTTAATAAAATAATAACGGGCGAATAAAATTCGGCCGTTATTATTTTATTAAACTGCCACTGCAGCTTTAATATGTGGATGTGGATCATATCCCTCTAAGGTGAAATCTTCAAACTTAAAATCGAAAATTGATTTCACATCTGGATTTATTTTCATTGTAGGCAAGGCTTTGAAGTCGCGGCTTAATTGAAGCTTTGCTTGTTCAATGTGATTTGAATACAAATGCGCATCTCCAAGTGTGTGTACAAAATCACCCAATTCTAAATTACAAACCTGCGCCACCATCATTGTTAACAAGGCATACGAAGCGATGTTAAACGGAACGCCTAAAAACACATCGGCACTGCGTTGATACAATTGACACGATAATTTCCCGTCGGCAACATAGAATTGAAAAAACGCATGGCACGGTGGCAATTTCATTTTTTCAATTTCACCAACATTCCAAGCACTTACAATCAATCGACGCGAATCTGGATTGTTTTTTATCATATTAACCACGTTTGTAATTTGGTCGATATGGACACCGTCTGGTGTAGGCCAAGAGCGCCATTGATAGCCATAAACTGGCCCTAAGTTCCCGTTCTCATCCGCCCATTCGTCCCAAATAGAAACGTTATTATCTTTTAAATATTTAATATTGGTATCGCCTTGTAAAAACCACAACAACTCATGCGTAATGGAGCGCATGTGCAACTTCTTCGTAGTCACTAATGGAAACCCTTCCTTCAAATCAAAACGCATTTGATACCCAAAAACACTAATGGTTCCTGTTCCGGTGCGATCTTCTTTTTTAATCCCCGTTTCGAGGATGTGCTGCATAAGGTCGTGATATTGTTTCATTTCGCGATAGGTAAAATAACTGACGTGCAAAGTACAAATTACACATCAGCACTAAATTACAAAAAAAGGCCTAGGGGTTTCCCCTTAGGCCTTCTAAAATTTATTAACACTAATTACTGTGCAGGAGCTGTAGTTGGCTTATTGCAACCAGAACCTGAAGATTGGCAGCAAGACTTTTTCTTTTTACCTTTTCCACCATCATTCACAGCTGCAGAAATTGTACCTGCCACCATTGCTACTAGAGCTAAACTAAATACGATCTTTTTCATATGATTATTTATTAAAATTGGTTTATTGCTTTATTTGTTTGTACTATATCAACGACAAAGTATTCAATTTAGTTCATTCCTTTGTAATTATTTTATACATTTTTAATACGCAAGCTTGCTTTAAGCCGTTCAGTATAGCCGAAATAACGATTAAAAAGCTTAATTTTGAATTCTTAACACAATATTTCGTATGGCAGATTATCATTTTGGTGAAGTAGAAAATAAATGGCAAAATAAGTGGAGCGTTGAAAAAACGTTTAAAGCCCAAGAAAATTCTTCAAAACCCAAATACTATGTATTAGATATGTTCCCCTACCCATCAGGTAGTGGTTTACACGTGGGACATCCACTTGGTTACATAGCTTCAGACATCATGG
>JAYTLG010000231.1:0-9395 GCA_043729555.1 Cytophaga sp. | reverse complement strand
TGGCTCACTCGTAAACGAGAGAGCCATTTTTCTGTAATTAAGTCAACTATTCCTTTGTACTAAGTACTATATACTACATACTCCGTACTACTCCTTCACCAATTTCCTCAATTCCACATTGCCATCCTGTTCGATGTATACCATGTAGATACCTTGTGGTAAGTTGGCTCCAACAGTAGCATTCGTTTCGTAGGTATTGCTAGAAACTTTAAGTCCAGCAGCATTATAAATTGTTGCAGTAAATGTACCACTTGACACTACAATCGTAAATTCTGTTGCAGATGGATTTGGATATACCTTCAAACCTGCAGCCAAAGAAGAAACGGTTGCAGTAGTTGCACACTGTGAGATATTTGTTTTAGGTATAATACCTGAAGTACCGCCTGCACATATATTACACACATCAAGTGCTGCACTACCATTTGGCACACCCATACAATCCGAGCAACTATTTTCTGCTGCGCCACATCCACAATTACCTGGAGCTATTTTATTAGCATCATTGGGACAGGCATCGCCAGCAATAGCGACATAGCCGTTTGGTTGTGAACATGCTTGCATCGTAGCTGCTGGATTACCTTTACCATCACCATCTGAATCTAAATACCAAAGAGTAGATGCAGTTACCGTTATCGTTACCGTTTGCGCACATCCATTGCTGTTTTTGTACGTCACAACACTCGTTCCTGCAGCAACACCTGTCACCATTCCTGTACTACTTACAGTAGCAACAGAAGGCGATGCTGACACCCACGGCGTTGTAGCAGCAGCCGTTGCCGAACCTGTTAATTGTGTCATTGAACCTGCACATACCGTTGCATTTCCTGTTATTGTTGGCTTCGGATTTACAGTTATTTGTACCGTGTTTGTACATCCATTGCTATTGGTATATGTGACAACACTTGTTCCGGGTATAAAGCCTGTTACCATTCCTGTACTACCTACAGTAGCAACAGAAGGCGATGCAGAGACCCAAGGTGTCGTGGCAGCAGCCGTTGCCGAACCTGTTAATTGTGTCATTGAACCTACACATACCGTTGCATTTCCTGTTATTGTTGGCTTCGGATTTGCTGTAACGACAATAGCGTTAGACGAAAACGCACACGTGTTTGGATTGGTAGCTACAACTGTATACGAACCTGCAGTAGCTGCAGTGAAACTAGAACTCGTTGCACCAGCAATTACATTTGCACCATTATACCATTTATAAGTATACCCAGTACTTGGAGTTACATTCAATACCACATTCGTTCCCAAGCAGACAGTAGTAGGCCCAGCAGCGGTCAATACAATCGATCCAGACGAAACAGGTACTTCATCTAAAGTCATAACTTTTGAATGATTATACACCAAACTTAAGTGAGCAGCCGAATTTTGTTGCGTTACCAAATTACTCCAAGACATAAAATACGACCATTTTGCATCGCTTGAAAAACAGGCATCCGGATCTGGTATTGGTCCATTCTCTGTCATTGCCAACATTTTTTGTCCATTTACAATGGTATATAATTGATCAAAAATAAGTTTCTGTGTTCCATAAATATAGGCACCTGGATACGAATCATAACCAAGCATATCTACTTTTGCATTCCCTGGATACCATGATGGCTCAGGTGTAGACCACTGCCAAATTAAATTGTGAATGTTGTGATAATTTGTAATGCGATTGTAAACCATATCCCAAAGTGCAAGACAAGGCGCAGAACCTTTTGCCCCCCACCAAAACCAAGCGCCACCGGCTTCGTGTAGTGGTCTCCACATAACTGGCACACCTGCTGTTTGTAATTTCTTCAACTGTGTAGCAATGGAATCAATATCACGAATAACAGCAGTATACTCAGCCGTACCTTGTGTCACTGCTTTGGTTACATCAAAAGTTGTTGAATTTGTATAAAATGTATTCGTACCTGCTTGGCCGCCAGACGGCGAATGCCAATGCCAATGAAAAGCTACTATTCCCTTTTGACAAGTACTATTATACCAATCAATGGCCGCTTGCGTTGTACCATCATCTTCCCAGCCAAAGCCTTGACTATTCGTTGTATTGTTCCATTTATATGAATAACCTACCGTATAATGTTGAAAATCATAAGCACGAATGGCAGGTTTTTTAGCTGCATTCGGCGACACGGTTTCATAATAATCAGTTGTCTGGCCCGATAAAATTGTGGTACCATAATTTGATTTTAAAAAATTGTATAAAGCTTTCGTTTTAGCAGTAGCATTGGCATCAATTGGAGCTGCTGCAACTGTAGAATAATCATGTAAGGGAACGGTATACAAAGAGAATTTATCAAAATCTGTATAGCCCCAGTTCTTATAAATACCTATTGTGTTGCTTCCAGCATTCAATGTTAAACTTCCTGCTGTTAAATCTGTATAACCAGTAGTAGCCGGAAAATTCAAACTTGAAACAAATACACCGTTTACATAAACATCCTGATCCTTAGTCCCATTGGGACCATTATAGCGAATCACTAATTTATAATTACCTGCAGCTGGTACAGTCACAGATACCGTTAAGTTATCACCTGTGTTATTCATATTCGTTACATAACCTGTACCCGAATAACCAGCCCTTGCAGTAGCGATTGTTAAACCGCCTGCTCGTGTTCCAGCTTCGGCTTCAACACTTGTAACCAATGTTTGGGCATTAGATACATTACTTAAAAAGAGGGCAAGTATACAATATGAAGCTATATTATATAAAGCTTTAAACTGATTTTTACGTACAAATGAATTCATAGATTATTTCGGTTATAGTATCACTAATATAATATAAAATTTAACATTTCTTATTCAAAAATTTATAATCATTTGAATAATTGATATTTATGATTAAACAAGCTAAATAAGGCTCCTTGCCAATAATATAGGTACACATTCAGTCGAAAAAAGTAACCATACTATGTTAAAATAAATATTTTGGCATGATTATTAAGATTCAACGCTTATTATCGTATATTTGAAATAGCTATGAAAAAGTGGACAGTCATATTCTTTTTACTAATCGGTTTCGGATTTGCATCACATGCACAATCGGATACGACCACTTCATTTCAAATTTCGCCAAATCCTGTCGAAAATGACGTTACATTCAAGATTAACTATACCCGTAAGGATATTCGTGCTGTTCGCATATTCGATATCATTGGCAAAGAAATAAGCTATATCGATTTATCTGGCAAAACAGAATCTTTCACCATTACTATTGATATTAGTAGTCTTAGACCAGGTATTTATTTCTGCAACCTATACAGCGATAAAGGAATTGTAGAATCCAGAAAAATGATCAAAAATAAATAACACACATTTATTTACAAGCATAAAAAAACGTCCCGATAATTATCGGGACGTTTTTTTATGCGGCCATTTTAAGCCAGTAAAGGTATAACTACTTCTTTTTTAATTGGGAAATGCTTTCGTGTAAACTCAAATGCATTTTCACCAAATAGTTTATTCAAACAAACTTCACTTGAGTAGGGTGCAAAAAAATCAACGGATTCAGATTTGAAAAGTGATACAATTTCTTTTCTTAATTGCGCGTAACACATCGCCGACGGACAACAGTCAATTGGATCTATAAAGCCGTCAAAGTCGGATGCAACAGCTACCAAATCCCAAACAGAATCGCCAATTGCTTCTGTCATAAAATTAGCTTGTTTAGATTCCTTAACGATGTATTTTAAATTTCGTATAAAATCTCTTGCGTGTGATTTACCTGTTGCATTTCCAAGGATACGTTGATCAATCGAAAGGGCGATAACACCTTTAGAGGTACAAATAACTTCAATATCTTCCATACACATGTTAATACCCCACACAGTAAAGCCTTCTTTAGAGGAATCGCGCTTAAACAAATCACCCATAAAGGAAGTCAGCTCTTGACATTTTAACGAATCTAAGGTCAAGTATGTATGCCCTACAACTCCGATATGCGTGGCAACAACAGGTATTAACTTATCGGGGTTTTGTTTATTGTACGGAAGAATATATTCATTATAATACACCTTGCGGGAAGCAGGATTCATGTGCTTCACATCAATCAACAACCGATTTCCATCATCCACATCTTCAAACGTGCTTACGCCATTCGTGGTAACCTTTCGAATATTTAAACACGACTCAATAACCTTACGCCCTATTTCTGATATCGGATTTTTCAAATCAATACCTTTTGATTGATCCATAATCACCCTCAATTTATCGGGCAAACTACGCGCATGTGCCGCTAAATAATTATTAAAATGATGGGATAAATTCAAAATAAAAATGGGATTCGAAATAAAATCACCGTATGCATTATTCATCCAATGGCGTAATGCATCGGGATTTTTCAAATCCTTACTTGTGGCATCTGCGGTACGCTTGCGCCCCCAATGTTTCAACTCACGCAAACGTGCATCAATCACCGTCCAGCTTTCAGGTTTATTATCTTTGTTCACACCAAACACATGCCCCCCCTCTATTGTCAATACAACTGCAATTTTATTTTGTTGCATCAATACTGTTTCTAAATGTGTTTTCGATTGAACAATTTCATAGGAGTGATTTAATTGAATAATTGATTTTGGAATTATTTCTTCATCAGTGTCTTCATCAATTTCAAAATCTTTATGGCACTCATCGCTATAATACGTAAATGCATGCGTCTGCTGTATACCATCACGCGCGGCTAAAAAATAATATTCCAATTTTGTTTCCTCCCAATAATCATAAACATCCATTGTTTTCCCTTGAAAGAATTTCATTCGATCTACAGGATAACGCATCTGTAGGCTTTGAGCCAAACCTCTCATATTACAAGCTTCCAACAAAACAGATAATGGCTCGGTTGCTCCTTTTAATAACTTTCCAAACAATGTTTTTGATTCTTTTTTTACAAAGCCCGTCTCTAAAGGATAAAGTGAAGCAAATACCAAACGCACATTGCCTGCAGCCAAGCGATTAAAATCAGACTGTGAAAAACTACCGGGTCGTTTACCTTGGATTTGTTTGGACCAGTTTTTTAAGTTACAATCCCGACTAGGCAATACCCAAGGCGACCATTCCTTAGGGAATTCATTTGGAACGACTTCTAATTTTTCTGGATTATTTCTGAAATAATTGAATGCTCTGCCTTGAGGGTGACAATGCATGTCTGCATAAAAACTTTGTGCCATAAAATTGAAGGTTAAGAAAAATAAACACTTCCCAATTTCTACGCAGAAAAAAACTTAATGTTATATACAACATTGATAATTAAATACTTACAATTGAATTAAATTCAATAAGGAGAATTACATGAAACTAAAAATAGTGTAGCACTACGAAACTGGATATTTAACCGCAAAGTGCACAATGAAAATATCTAGGAATTACCCCACTCTTGGGGCGATGCCCCAAGCTATTATGCTAAAGCCTTACAGGCTTATCCGCTCACATCAAATACTCAGAAAGAAACACCAATACCAACAATAGTTATTTTAATTGTATTCCTTAAAATTTTCCTTTCCGCACTTTGCGAAAAATCTTTGCGTCCGCCGCCGCTGCAGAGCGGTTAATCTTTTTTTCTCTTTTTATTAAATGCAAAATCTCTTGATATGGTAAAGCCCAATCGAAACCCTCCTTTACCCCACGACGAACGCGTATTGGCGATGTATACATTTTCTATAATTGCCGCATTATTTGTAAAAAATAGTTGAAATACGTGACCACCTGTTTCAATTTCTACACCAACACCTAAAGGCAAATAAAATCCATTTTCAGGTGTTAAATAATTAGAAAAATTATAATAGAAATCACCCAATACAGAAACACGTTTCGACAACTTCAAGCGCCCACCTATACCCAACGAAAATAAATCATTCGCATCTTCTGGACTTGCAACATAATTGCGATGTAGGAATAAAGGCATGAGTTGCAAGGTCAATGCGTTTGTAAATTTGCGTGCGATAAGCGCTTCGTATACATAGGATATTCGATTAGAAAAATCTCCATAGACAGCAGGATTGTCGGCAGGTGTGATTGCCATATCTGCAAATAACGTAACAGATATTGGCATTTTATTGTCCAATGTTTGACGCAGCAAACGATACTTCAAAAAGAAATCTAAATTTTCAGCAATTTTACTTCTTCCAAAACCTGCGGTAAAACGATCGGTTATACCATATTCAAAACCAAAACGAATATCTTGCGCATTATCAAAACCATACAAGGTATGTATGCCACCATAATTGCCGCCTATATCACCAAAATGGTGTGTAATTCTGAAATCTAAAATTCCTTTCCGAACAGTTTCAATGGAGTGTGCATTGACAATACGTGTTGCTTTAAAGCTCGCAATAATGTACCTAGGCTGTTTGGAATCGTCAACTAAAAAACTATCTAAATCGGATTGCGCATACAGTGCAGCTTGCATACACAAGAGCAATATACTTAAGTGAAGATATTTATTTTTTAACATATGGCTTACATTCAGCATAAACACTGACTTTAATATCTTGAGCAATATTTGAAATTTTATCGTTGGGGATTTTAATTTTATGCGCCGAAACGGGGACCATAAAATCAGCCATCAACACAATCCCAGTACTGGTTACCTTCAGAATACCTGTGATGGTTCGCGCAACGGCTATCCCGTGAATGGTGAGTGTGCCCACTACTGTCACAGGATAATCTCCCACAATATTGTATGTAATTTTCCCATTCACTTTTCCGTTAAATTGAGCTGTAGGATATGTATCACTTTCCAAGTAATTTTCATTAAAGTGTTCCTGCATCAATCCATTTTTAAACACGAATGATGTAATCGCCACTTTAAACATCAATTCATTTGTAGTGGTATTGACAACAACACCTGCCTTGTTGGATGTCGCTTCAATATTCTCGATACGTGCCGTAGAATAGAAGGACACCTTTCCTGTAGCACTTGTAAATACTTGCGCCTGTAGGGAACATGTACATAAGATGAATAAAAAACAAGCTTGCATGTATCTCATAGTTTTATTTAATTTTGAGGAGCTCCTGCTAAAACCCAATCTTGTATTACTTGTATCAAGGAGTCTGATAAAGGTGCTGCTAAATAAGGCATTCCAGGCGATTCCAACTGTTTTAAACGTGCTATCAAGGTGGTATAATTGGGGTTCGCTGTACTAGCCCGTAATGCAACGGTTTGAAGGGTCGTGAAATTATTAAAAAAGGCATATCCAGGTCTGTCTGGATTGGTAGCAGTATCTGTATGGCATTTATAACAATGCGTAATGATAATCGGTTTAACATCTAATGCATAACTCACCTGAGCATTTACAGGAACGGGTGTCTCACCCTTGTTGTATGAACACGACACGCATAAAAATAACAGTACATAAATAATAGACGACCCGTTCATAAATATATCTTTGACAAACAATTTATATAATTAAACACAAAGCACCACCATAATTAATGATATTTAAAACCCAATAATTGCAGGTTGTCCCACCCCCTTAATATTAATTCGTAACCGAGGTGTCGTAAACGTTACAATTTTAAACATAGTAACATCTGTTGGTGCATTTGGGAAACAATATACGCGAACTTCAAATTCGTCAAAAGCTAGATTTTCGTTTTTGGTTCTAAACCCGGCAGCAAATCCAGTATACACTTTATTGTCGTACAAAAATTCTGTGTTTGAACCGATTTGTCCGAGTTCACCTAACAATATAAATGCAAATCGAAAACCTAGCAATTTGAATTGAGGAAACAAATTAGCAGTAACTATTACAGAAGTAGATTGATAGCCGGCTAAACTTGCTGAATTAAATTCGGACAAACCATTCACATCATTGATATTAATGTTGCCGGTTAAGTGCGGATATGTAATTTTTGTATAATTCCCTTCTACATACAAGCGATACTTCCAACTACCAAATTTGTGAACTTTGGTAACAAAAGTACCTTTAGCTCTAAAAAAAATATCTTGAAATTTAATGACTGTGTTGTAAAAACTAGACACACTTAAATCTACGAAATAAAATACACCTGATGGGCGAGCCCACATTTTAAAAACTTCCGACCCAACATAATACCGAACAAAATCTAACTTTCGCTCAACGCCTGTATTTATTAGGTATGAATATCCATATGGAATATCTTCTGTACGTCCAAAACCATATAAATATCTAGTTTTATAGTAATCATATTTAAAATAGGTTGCCTGTGTAAGTATAAAGCTTTGGTCATTATAGTTTGCTACTGACCTTGAAGAATCTTGCGTAATGCGTCTTGAATACTCTCGGTTATTATAACCCATTGATACGAAAATCCGTGAGCGATTTTGTCGCGTGATCAAATCATACTCATCGCCTCGTCTTCTGAAACCCGAAAATGTTACGCCCGCCCATACATCGTGCACATTGTATTTGTAATTATAAAATGCCGTATCTGCAACTTTACTTGAATTAATAGACCAATTATTTGAAAACACATAACCTCCAGCCAATCGAGCCGTTGGCATAAATATCGCTCTATTAAAACCTACGGTTATACTGTTTTCATCTTGTTTACCAACATGTGCACCACCATTTAATTGAGAATATCGAATAAATGGATTTATGAAAGTACCCAATAAATTATTTTTCATATAGGTAAACTCCGAGCCAACATTTGGTGATAATTCAGATTTGAATTGTCCTTTATATTCAAGGGACTGGCCCATTCCTAAAAAATTCTGATCATAAACCCTCCATTTATAATAATTGATACTGTTTGGATTTACCGACCCACCCAAGGTCCAAATATCTTGCACGATCACTTCGATATCAACACTATCAGAATCTTCGGTATGTTTTACATAGATACGTGCATCGTGCATGTATGGCAGCGAACGCAGCAATCGTTCATTATCTGACAAGCGATTTTGATCAACAATAGAGTCATTTTTTATAAATAAATTATCTCGAATAACAAATGTTTTGGTTGTTGCATGCAAGGCGTTACCAATTTTATCAATCAGTACCTTTTTAACAAAAGATGTATCATCAATGTTTCTCCCAAACACATCCATTTTTAGGATATAAATATTTCGAATGTATTTCCCTTCATAATCTAAATATGGATTTTTACTTTCCATCATTATGATGCTATCGTCCGAAACCAAGTTTCTTGGCTGCTTGAGGTAAACCTGCTGCCACAAGTATTTAATATATTTATTGTCCAAATAACTGCTGTAGTCACGACGCTTCTTATACTTTGTGCCTTTGGGCAATAAAACAACAGTATCATTCTGCGGAACAATAACCGTATCATATAATAATAAAAATTGATGCTTACTTACCTTAACTTTTTTTACATGTGGGTTCTTTTCTTGAGCATGAGCAGCTAATTGAAAACATAGAATAATCATCAACATACATATAAAATGAAACGTCCGAAAA
>JAYTLG010000230.1:0-1891 GCA_043729555.1 Cytophaga sp. | reverse complement strand
ACAAGGCACAGATTGATGTAAGCACGAAAAAAGTTTAAGGATTGTTGCACGTTCATAGCGGATGATCAGAAATTCCAAAAGACAAAAAACAATTCGCCGCGGCGAACCAAACTACTTTAATGCTGAATAAAAGTTTCGCCGTGGTTGTGTCTTTTCGACCAACCACATGTTTCGTCAAATGATTGGTCGAAAAGACACTACCAAGACAGACTTCAGAGGCGAGGTCGTAAATAATAATAACAATACATTCATTTTAGTTATCGGATATGGCAACGCTACTCGATTTTATTGGCAATACGCCCCTTGTTGAAATCACAAATATTTTCAACAAGCCAAATGTTAAAATTTTCGCAAAACTAGAAGGTCACAATCCGGGCGGTAGTGTGAAAGACCGTGCTGCGTATAACATGATTAAACGTGCGGTAGAGCGCGGCGACATCAAACCTGGAATGAAGTTAATTGAAGCTACAAGTGGCAACACGGGCATTGCATTGGCGATGATTGCACGTTTGTACAAATTAGATATTGAATTGGTTATGCCAGACAACTCTACCCGCGAGCGTGTATTAACGATGGAGGCATTTGGTGCAAAGGTTACGCTTACACCTGCTGCTATAAGCATCGAGGGTTCGCGTGATTACGCAGAAGCTCAGGTAGCGAAAGGTGGTTTCTACATGCTCGATCAATTTGCAAACCCCGACAACTACAATGCACATTACGAATCTACTGGTCCTGAAATTTGGCGTGATACACATGGCACGGTAACGCATTTTGTTTCTTCTATGGGAACAACGGGTACGATTATGGGTACTTCTAAATTTTTAAAAGAAAAAAATTCAAGCATACAAATTGTAGGTGTGCAACCTAGCGACGGTGCAAAAATACCAGGCATCCGTCGTTGGCCAATTGAATACCTACCTAAGATTTATGATGAATCGCGTGTAAACAGAAAGATGGATGTAACCGAAGAAGAAGCGATATCGATGACACGTAGACTCGCTCGCGAAGAAGGTATATTCGGAGGTATGAGCAGCGGCGGCGCCATGGCAGCGGCAATTAAATTAGGAAACGAAATTGAATCGGGTGTGATTGTAAGTATTGTATGCGACCGTGGGGACCGTTATTTGTCGAGTAATTTGTTTGGTGAATAGGCTTAAGGCAAAAGGCATAAAGCCTACAGCTAAAGGATGCGGTAGCGCAAGAGAATATTAATCAGAACAATAATTTTTAACCAACATGTACGACGCACTTAAACGATATATTGAAAAATACGCAGAGGGTTCTATATCGGATGCGGATTTTGAATTGGTAAAAAAGGCATTCATTTTTAAGCGATATAAAAAAGGACAATATCTATTACAAGAAGGTGAAGTTTGCAAATACAGTGCGTTCATTCTAAAAGGTTCTATGCGTCAATTTTCAGTTGATGCAAAAGGTATCGAACATATCATTCATTTGGGCATTGAAAATTGGTGGGTTGGCGACCGTGAAAGTATTGCCATGCTTACACCCTCAAAATACAACATCGATGCAATTGAAGATTCTGAAGTTCTTTTAATTACGTCAGAAGACTTACAACAACTCGGAGCTAAACTTCCAACAATTGGAAAAATGATTAATACCATGAACCAACGGAATTTTATTGCTTCACAAAAGAGAATACATGATGCCCTTAGCTTAACCGCTGAAGAGCGTTTTCTAGAATTATCAAAAAACCACGCAGATTTTTTACAACGTTTCCCGCAAACGATGTTGGCTTCGTATTTAGGCATCACTGCTGAAACGTTTAGTCGGATTCGGAAGAAGGCGTTGAAATAAGCTGACGTATAATTAGTCGTCCCTTAAAAAGCCATTTTTCTTAAATTTAAAAGAGTGTAGATTATTGAGTAGA
>JAYTLG010000229.1:0-4048 GCA_043729555.1 Cytophaga sp. | reverse complement strand
AAGAAATTTTGGGCGACGACTGCGGTATCTCTTCCGATACCATTGCTGGGTTTTGTTCTGAAACAGAAGAAGAACATCAGGATACCTTATCGTTGATGGCATTTGTTAAATTCGATTTTGGATATCAGTTTGTCTACAGCGAACGCCCTGGAACACCAGCAGCAAAGAAGCTTGCAGACGATATTGCAGACGATGTAAAACAACGTCGTTTAGAAGAAATCATCGTATTGCAACGTCAATTATCGTTGGAACACAATCAAGCACAAATAGGGACGATACAGAAAATACTAATCGAAGGTGTATCGAAAAAATCACGTGATGATTATAAAGGCAGAAACAGTCGCAACATGATGGCCATTTTCCCAAAGAAGGATTCTGCAAAAGGACAATATGTAAACGTACTGATTACAGGTTGCTCCGGAGGAACCTTATTCGGTGAAATCGTTGAGGAAAAAGTGTAAAGTTTAGAGTGTAAAGTGTAAGTTGGTTCAATGAGCAAACGCAACTACCCAACGTAACCCATTCATATTTTATAATTCATAATTCATAATTCATAATTCATAATTATTTTAAAATGACTTTAAATCAGGAAATACAAAGCGTAAAACAACGATTTGGCATTATTGGCAACGCCCCTGCATTGAGTCATGCTATTCAGATAGCTATACAGGTTGCGCCTACCGACATGACCGTGTTAATCACGGGTGAAAGTGGTAGTGGTAAAGAATCGTTTTCAAAAATCATTCATCATTTAAGCACACGCAAACACGGTCAGTTTATTGCGATTAACTGCGGTGGTATACCCGAAGGTACGATTGACTCCGAATTGTTTGGCCACGAAAAAGGTGCATTCACAGGAGCACAAGAAGCACGTAAGGGATATTTTGAAGTAACCAATGGTGGCACTATTTTTTTAGATGAAATAGGTGACATGCCTTTGGGTACGCAAGCACGTTTGCTACGTGTGTTGGAGAACGGCGAATTTATTCGTGTAGGTTCTTCCAAAGTTCAAAAAACCGATGTACGTGTGGTGACGGCTACCAATGTGAATTTGTATGAAGCCGTTCAAAAAGGAAAGTTTAGAGAAGATTTATATTATCGTTTAAATACGGTACCAATCTACGTGCCGCCACTTAGAGAGCGTGGTTCCGACATTGAATTGATCTTTCGAAAATTTGCATCCGACTTTTCAGAAAAATACAACATCCCTCCTGTTCGTTTAAACGACGAGGCTAAAAGCGTATTGGTAAAATTCAGATTCCCGGGAAACATTCGTCAGTTAAGAAACTTAGCAGAACAAATGTCTGTACTAGAAACCGAACGCGATGTAACGGCGGAGCAATTAAAAAAATATCTTCCATCAGAAAGTTCCTTACCCGCATTAAGTAAGCAAAGCAAAGGAAGCGACGATTTCTCTGAAAGAGATATTTTATATAAAATCCTTTTCGATATGAAAAAGGATGTAAATGATTTGAAAAAACTGGTGTATGATTCTTTGCAAAATGAATCACAAGGCAGTCAAATCATCAATAAACACAGCGATTTATTTCACAGCATTAATAGTTTGGACGAACTATCTAATTCATCTTTAGTAATACATAAAAACAATAGAGATACAAACGACGATTCGGATATTGAAGTGGTTGAAGACATTGACCACAGCATGGACGACTCAGCTTCTGAATCGCTTTCCTTGGATGAAAAAGAAAAAGAAATGATTCTAAAAGCCTTGAAGAAAAACCACAACAAGCGTAAATATGCAGCGCAAGATTTGGGTATTTCAGAACGTACCTTGTATCGCAAATTAAAGTTGTATCAAATTGACGAAATCGAAAACAATGGATAAACTTAAATACCTAGTTTCAATAAAGCTGGTGCTTGTGTGTTTGATCATTATACTGTTTGGTGGTTGTCACACAACATATAATTTCACAGGTGGCAGTATTGAACCAAATATTAAAACCATTTCCATTCAATATTTCAACAATCAGTCGGGTAACGGTCCACCGTCGATGAGTATTCAGCTTACGGAGAAGCTACGTTCGTTTTATCAAGACAACACCAAATTGTTGATTGTAAAGGATGGTGGCAATTGGCAGTTAGAAGGATTGATTACAAAATATTATGTACAACCCATTGCTCCACAGGCAAATCAAACTGCCGGCCAAACACGGTTAACCATTACCGTCAATGCATCGTTTAAAGATGAAGTGAATGATAAAACATTCAAGAAAGACTTTTCTTATTATGCCGATTTTGAACAAGCAAAATCGCTATCACAAGTAGAGTCTGAATTGGTACCTACTATTTTAGACCAACTTGTACTAATGATATTTAGTGAAACAACATCCAACTGGTAATTGAATAAGCAACGATACATAGCGCTACTAAAGGACCCTTCGGTCATTACCAAGGCCGACATTCCGGATATTGAAGAGTTGATTTCTCAATTTCCGTATTGTCAGAATGCGCATATCCTACTCGCAAAAATTCAAACACAGGTTGGTAGCATGCATGCAGGTAAGTTAACCCGTAAGGCCGCACTATATACATCCGATCGAGTACAGTTAAAAAAATTACTTGAACCACAAGAAGTTGTTTCTTATGAAAAAATAGAAGCGCAGGCATTGTCGCGTTTACAACTTCAAGAAAAACTTGCCGAATTAACTTCAGATGTTGCACAACCTACTGCTGAAGTTCAAGTACCTCCTACTGTATCTGCAGTAACAAGCATTAGTGAAACACCCGTAGAAACGGATCTTCCAGCTGCTATTGAAACACCGATTTCAATTCCGGCCATAAACATAAAACACGAAGCGGATAAAAATGCACATACATTCTTAGAAGAATTAGAAGCAAATTTACAAGCACTCCGTGAAGCAAAAGCACGTGCAGCAGGACTTTTAGCCCCCTTCACTCAAGCAGAAGTTGATAAAATTAATGCAGAATCGGCAACAACTATTCCTTCGATAGAACCAACCGTTGCACGTATTGAAACCGAACTACCAGTATCGCCCCTTGAACCTATTGCTACAGCGGAAGTAAAAACGGAAGAAGAAAAAACACCGGAAGTAAAACTTCGAAAATCTTTTTCAGCGCTAATCGATGCAGAAGTTCCTAAACGCGAAAGCAAAGGCAACGATGTATTGGATTTGATTTTAAGTTTTGATAATCGTGTAAAAGATTATTTCAACATCAATGATTATACGTCGACGGATAACGAAGATAAAACAAGCGACATCGATTCAACACCAACGGATATAATCGAAGTACTTGCCCCCTCGGATTATCCTTTTAACAACAACGATTGGAAATTAGAAGAAAGTAGATTGGAAGAACAAGGACAAGCGAACAAGGAAAGTTTATTGTTAAACTATTTGGAGTATGTTCGTGAGCAAAAAAACAAAAAAGGCAAACTGGATAAAAAACGTGAGAAGTCAATTATTTCTCGTTTTATTGAAAAAGACCCAAGTATTTCGCCTTTATCTTATACACAGCCAAGTGCAGATTACGACGAACAAAATTCAGAACCTACTCTAAGTCAAGGAAAACCAAGTTTTGTATCAGAGACTTTTGCAAAGATGTTAGAAAAACAAGGAAAAATTGTAAAAGCAATTGCCATATACGAGGAATTGAAGTTGAAAAATCCCGAAAAAAATTCTTACTTTGCAACTCGAATTCAAGAATTACAAAAGAAACTATAACATACAATGATCATTACATTATCTATTTTATTAATTCTATGTGCCATTTTATTGGTAGTCGTAGTATTGGCTCAAAACTCTAAAGGTGGCGTTGCAGATGGTTTTAGCAGTTCAACACAAGTGATTGGTGCTAAAAGAACAGGTGATTTCCTTAGCAACCTGTCTATCGGTTTAGCTATTACAATCTTAGCAATTTGTTTGGCATTCAATTATGTAGCGAAACCTTCTGAAAACGACGTTGATGATGAAGTAACTACAGATGAATCTTCAGAAACTCCTGCAGAATCTGATGCGACTCCGGTTGAATTGGATACAACAGGCAAATAACTAAATTTATTTACTAC
>JAYTLG010000228.1:0-8918 GCA_043729555.1 Cytophaga sp. | reverse complement strand
GACATGCGCTCAAATTCTTCTAAGAACTGAAAGCCGTCCATTAAAGGCATGTCTATATCAAGGAATATAACATCTGGCAAATACAAATCAATGGATCCTTTAGCCAATTTTTCGATATTCTTCAAGAATTCAATAGCACTTCTAGCTCCAGAATGGACGAATATATGCATGCAGATTCCTGCAGCCTCAATCATTTTCTGATTTATCAAGTTGTCAATCTCATTATCATCAACCAACATTATTGAATGATACTTTGCATTGACGGTATTTTCTGTATTTTTCATAGACTAAAAAGTTATGTATTCAAATGTAATAAAATTTATTAAAAACTATAACAAATAGTTGATAAACTTAAAGGTCAAATTTAATTCCTTGCGCTAATGGTAATTTATCACCATAGTTTATTGTATTGGTTTGTCTACGCATGTAAGATTTCCAGCTATCTGACCCTGATTCTCTTCCACCGCCCGTTTCTTTTTCGCCCCCAAAAGCACCGCCTATTTCAGCTCCAGAAGTTCCGATATTTACATTTGCAATTCCACAGTCGGAGCCTTTATTTGATAAAAACTTCTCCATTTGTTGAAGATCATTTGTAAAAATAGCAGAAGACAATCCTTGTTTAACGTCGTTGTTTAAATGAATTGCTTGCTCCACATTGCCACTATATTTAGTTATATAAAGAATTGGTACAAAAGTTTCTTCCTTCATTGAGGGTATGTGGCTCTCTACTTCAAATATAGTAGGCTGAACGTACATGCCTTCCTCTACGTTTTTAGGTGCAGTTTTGTTTCCCCCTATAATTAACTTTGCCCCTTCTTTTTGTGCAATGTGGATTCGATTTTCAAATAACGCAACACCCGCTTCGTCTATCAAAGGCCCAACCAATGTTGTACTTTCTAAAGGGTTGCCAATAGTTAATTGCGCGTATGCTTTCTTTAATTTAGCAAGAATACTATCATATACATCTGCATGAACGATCAATCTTCGTGTTGTTGTGCATCGCTGGCCTGCAGTACCTACTGCCCCAAATACAATGGCTCTAATTGCAATGTCTATATTTGCTTTTTCAGTTACGATAATTGCATTATTGCCACCCAACTCTAACAATGTCTTCCCTAGACGCCCTGCAACAATCTGATTGACCTTTTTGCCCATTACAACAGAACCTGTTGCAGATACCAATGCAATCCGTTCGTCTTCAGCCAGCCAACTACCTTGAGTTGCACCACCTTGATACATGGTAAAGACCCCTTCAGGTAAATTGTTTTGCGTTAAAACTTTTGCAACAATCGTCTGACATGCAATTGCAGAAAGTGGTGCCTTTTCAGAAGGTTTCCAAATGCATACATTGCCACAAACGGCAGCAAGAATAGCATTCCAAGACCATACAGCAGCCGGAAAATTAAATGCTGAAATGATGCCAATTACACCTAGAGGGTGATACTGCTCATACATACGATGATCTGGTCTTTCAGAATGCATTGTAAGTCCATACAATTGCCTTGACAAGCCAACAGCAAAATCACATATGTCAATAATCTCTTGTACTTCTCCAAGCCCCTCTTGCAATAGCTTTCCTGTTTCTAAAGAAATCAATGTTCCAAGCTCTTCTTTTCGGCTTCTAAACGCAACACCTATTTGTCTTATAATATCACCGCGATGTGGAGCAGGATAGGACGACCATATTGCATATGCCTTTTGCGCCTCCTCTACCAAAGCGTTATATGTATCTTTTGAAGCGATTTCAACATCGGCCAAGAAAGAATTGTCAATCGGAGATTTTTTAGAAAAAATCTCAGTCCCTCTCCATTCCTTTGTCGCAGACATTGCCGAAGCATTCTGCGTCGAGATATTAAATGTGCTTCTTATTTTTTCTACCAATGCTTTATCCATCACCATTAATTATATGATTGAATAAAAAAAGTGTTCGTATGAACACTTTTTTTATTCAGCTTCTTTATGATTAAACAATTACCAACCTACTCCATAAAATTCTTTTTTGCCATTTGGATATATACCTTCAACAAGTATGCCTCCATTTGTTTTCGCTTCCAAAATCCGAACAACATCTTCTGGTGAGCCTACCAGTTTTTTGTCAATAGACGTAATAATAAATCCTTCACGTACTCCAGCCTCTTTCAATTTACCGCTATACAATTTCGCAACTTTAGCTCCGCCGGAAAGTTCCAAGACACTCATTTCTCCACCAGACACTGGCTGTAAGTCCGCGCCAAGTTTTGTTTTAACTGAATTGTCATCTTTGGGAACAATCGCAACATCTCCCAATTTATTTTTCAAAACAACAATAGTTTCCATTTCTTTCCCACTACGCAAAAATTTTACATTCAATTTGTCACCAGGACGATATCGAGCAACCATTTCTTGCAATTGAGTGGTAGCAGCAATATCAATCTGATTAATTTTAATAACAATATCTCCTACTTTCATCCCGCCTAAATCAGCCGCGCTACCCTGATTTACCGCACTAACGTAAACACCTGTAACAAAGTCAATCAACTTTTCTTTAGCCAATTCTGGTGTCATATCTTGAATCACAACACCTAATAAACCTCGTTGTACTTGCCCATAATTCATTAAGTCGTCAATTACTTTTTTCACCAATGAAACAGGCACTGCAAATGAATACCCTGCGTATGCTCCCGTTGGACTTGCAATGGCTGTGTTAATACCAATCAACTCACCTCTTAAATTGACTAACGCACCACCACTATTTCCTGGGTTTACAACTGCATCTGTTTGCAAAAAAGACTCAATTGCCATATTGTCTTTATCTCTCAACAAATTGATGCTTCGTGTTTTTGCACTGATAATACCAGCCGTAACAGTTGTACTTAAATTAAAGGGATTTCCTACCGCTAGAACCCACTCACCAATACGTACTATGTCTGAATTTCCGTATGCTATGAATGGCAAGTTATCACCTTCAATTTTAATCAATGCCAAATCCGTTGTTGGGTCTGTTCCAATTAATTTTGCTTCATAAGTACGCTTATCATTCAACACAACTTGAATTTTAGAAGCTTTATCTACAACGTGATTATTTGTAACAATGTAACCACCTGCCGTTACAATAACTCCTGAACCAGACGCTTCGCGAGGTTGGTTGTAATTTTCATAGGGATCGCCATAATAATATCGAAACAAGTCTTCATTACGCGTGGTGGGCCTTGTTGTTTCGGGCAAATAAGTGGTCTTTATATGAACTACAGCTGGAGTGCTTAATTCTGCAGCATAGATAAAATTCAAGCCTGCAGGTACGGCTATATTGGCCGTGTCTAAATAGCTGGCATAAGCAAATCTTTGCTGCATGGCTTCGATAGAAGCTGATTTAGAATTGTTTTCAAAATATAAATACCCGGTTAACGCAACAATGCCGCCTAAAACAGACGATAACAGCGCTAATATTCCTATTTTTTTATTGTACATAATTGTTTTGAGTATACGGTATGCTAAAATATAAATTGTTTGAGAGAAATCCTTAAGAATAGCTTATTTAAAACGATTAAGTCCTTTTTATATTTCAAAATGCCCCTATGCCCTGTTATTAAATACTTCTATAAGGGATTGGAAATATTTTCAAATTTAAACGAACTCATTTTGAATAAGATGTAAAATATTTGGATTATAGTCTTGCAAAAGACGAAACAAACACTTAATATTGCATTCCCAATTCGGAGACACTCCTTCTTAGCTCAGCTGGTTAGAGCACATGACTGTTAATCATGGGGTCCTTGGTTCGAGCCCAAGAGAGGGAGCAAAAAGGTTACTAAGAAATTAGTAACCTTTTTTTTATTTTAAAGCCCATATTTTTATTGAACATCGGCAAACAACACAATCAACTCAAATACTTCTTTGTATTTTGTAAGCGGCAGTGTCTTTGCAATGTCTTTAACATCGTGATAAGCAGTGATGCCGCCTAGTGTGTAAATGAAAAAACAGGGCACCTCTTTTTTGTAAAATGGATAATGGTCTGAATTTGCAGCCTCGCCGCGCATCTTAATGGCAGGTAATAATTTCTTTTCATCATTAATTGCAACCAAGGTAGCGTAGGCATCTTTAAATATACTACCATTCACAACCATGATACCATCATCGCCGGTACCTAATAAATCCAAATTAATTAAGAAACGAATTGCTTTCAAATCAAACGTTGGTTTACGAACAAAAAATGAAGAACCGATCAATCCAGACTCTTCACCTGCAAATGCAATAAATACAATGCTGCATGCAGGCCTGTTGATGCTGTAATGATGTGCAAGCTCTAACAGCATGCTAACACCGCTTGCGTTATCGTTAGCGCCAGGGAAATAATGCTTCTTCCCTAAGGATCCTAAGTGGTCGTAATGGGCCGTTATAACGACAAACGAATCGGGGTGCGTTGCACCTTCTATATAAGCAATTACATTGCGCGCTACATGTTTTTCAATCAATTCATTTTCGATTTCAAAAGAAATGGTTTGAATATTTGGTGTAAATGCGGATGCGAGCATTTCAAAAACAGGTGTTCCGAAAGATTGATCTGACAAACTCATTGTTAATTTTGCATCCTGTATCTCAATAATGGCAGCGGCAGAATACAATTGGCGTAACAAATCTACCGTTGATGCAGTAAATTCTTTCAGATGCTTTTTAGAATATACAACGACTACATTTCTTAAATCTTTCGTCAAAAAAGTGCTCAATGCATTTTCGTCTAAAAAAATTGACGAGTCCAATCGCATTACTGGATATGTTCCCTTTCCAGAACCGCTTGATGAACGCACAATAAAGTCGATCCCAGGCTTGAATACTCCAACATTTGACTTCAATTTTAACTGACCTTGAAAGGTATTAATTCCGTAAGTAAACCCTTGGAAATAGCTATCCCCTATAGGCTTCAAGCCAATAGCTTTAAATTGTTTTTCAATAAAATTAGCGGCAAGACTATCTCCGCCAAAGGCAGCTCCTCTTCCATGAAATTTTTCAGCGGTCAATGTTTTGATATTCTTCTTCGCTCGAGTAAGGTCTTGTGCGGTAACGCAAAAAGCAAAAAGTAAAAAGTTGATGATAAATAAATTTTTCAAAATTTTACTTCTTTATTTCGATGAATAATATAAAAAACAGTTTGAAATAAAATAATGCCGAATGTATTGGCAATTACATCGTAGCGGTCTGCACCTCTATCGGGAATAAAATCTTGAAGCCCTTCAATGGATATGCCAAACAAAATAGTAGCACATGCTACCCAAATATAAATTTTAAATTTATTGGAATTGTTGAGTGTTCCAGAGAAAAAATAAGCTCTTAATACCAACCATGCAAATACACCAAAAATGATAATGTGTATTAATTTGTCGAATTGAAAAAGCGAGCTACTAGGCAGTGATTTGCCAGGGGTTAATGTGGCTATCAAAATAAACATTCCCCAAAATATGGCAGGTGCATATATTTTAAGGAATGTTATGTATGTATGCTTATGCACCTACCAATGCAGTATAAGCAGTAGCATCTAGCAATGCATCTAATTCAGAAGGGTTTGTGATTGTAACTTTTACAATCCATCCTTTTCCATATGGATCCGAATTAACAAACTCTGGCGTTGTTTCTAATTCATCATTAAATTCTGTAATAGCACCACTAATTGGCATAAACAAATCTGATACTGTCTTAACAGCTTCAATTGTGCCAAAAATTTCTTCTTTAGCAATCGTTTGGCCTACAGAAGCTACATCAAGATAAACAATGTCACCTAATTCTTTTTGTGCAAAATCAGTAACGCCAATATAACCTACGTTACCTTCTACACGAATCCATTCGTGATCTTTGCTGTACTTTAATTCAGACGGAAAATTCATAATTTGTTTTATTTATATTCAAAAATACATTCTTTTCAAAAAGAAACAAAACGATACCACTAAGAAAGGGTAAACCTAATTTGAAGGCCGATGGATGTTGTTGCTCTTTTATAGGACGATGATATTTTAGGTGAATTTATTGTGCGTTCGAAATAGAGCATCATAGTCACTCTTTTTGAGACATTATAGCTTACTGTGGGTTTAAATTGGGTATTTGTATTCCCTGCTGTAATGGTAGTATTTTCGGCAAATTTACGCTGAAACGTAACCATATCATTGATTGTTAAATTGATTTGAATATTCAATTCATTTTTCAAGTTTATCTTTTTCCCTCCCGTTAAAAACTTGGGGACTGCAACATTTGAACGGGCATATCCGATGCCAATCTGGAATGAATTGTTTCTACTTTCTGTTAACTGGGCGTTCGTCAAAGACATGTTAAGTACTCTGGTTCTACTGTATGTAAAACGATAAGATACTTTATTCTTAGTTTTAGCATTGAATCCTATGAAAGGTGCAAACGCTTCTGTAATTGAAACACCGCTCATCACATATATTGGCACAATTTGTCCACTACCATTGATGGAATCTGGCATGCGCGGCGTATCATATAAATTACTGGTAGGTGTTATGTAGTCAGCATTGTAAACAGCTTGAGTAGCATATGTTCCCACTAAATACTTGCTTGAATATTTATGAGAAATGGTAATGGTTTGAAACTTCTTTGAAAACATTTTCATTTTTGCCAAGCCTGCATAATCAATTTGCCATCCCGGCAATGGTATTTTAGGGACGCCTACAAGGTTCACTTTGTTGGGATCTTTACCCATGTATGCTGCTAAAAATGCGGGTAATAATACCGATTGTGAATTTGAACTGTTGAGTATATTTCCTTCGCCTAATCGATCAATCATTGTTTGTCGGTAATTTTTAAAATTTTCAAAATGTGCGGAAGAGTTCGGGTCCGTCGATCCAGAGACAGGTTTATCAAAAGCTGTTGCAATTGTAATTGTTGAAATAGAATAATTACCTGTGATGGATGGGTTGTCAGAAACGTAGATATTAGTATTTGGCATCGAATCTATCCTAAAACGTTCTTTGTATATTCTCATTTTCGACACTTTCGATTCTAATACAATCTTAAAGTCACGTGTAGGCTCAATATTCATACGTGCTGTGACTGTTTCAGAATGAGTCTGCATAAAAGGTGTATTTATAGAGCGTGACCTAGAAATCCACCCTACATCAGCTGCTTGATTTCTAAAGGATGCGTTTTGCGAGCCAAAAATAAATGGCGTCATAATATCTGCATTCTGATTATTCGTATACCCCATAAACGTAGGCGTTTTCATAAAGCCCCCCATGGATGTAGCTTGATCGGTTTCATACATCAAGTTTGCATTCTTAATCATCATCAATGTTTTAAACGTAGCCTTTAGCAAAGCTCTGTTTGGCGGAGGAACGATTGTGTCTTTAGGATCCGGTTTTTTCGGTGGAGGTATCGGCTTTTTCATTTCCGTTAAAAATTTAGACTTGCTATACAGCTTATCTAAATCAAGCTTGCCACTCACACTGTTCTTTTGGTTGTTCGCAATGGCATTACCTAAGGAATCTCGCTGCCCCAAGGCTCCCGAAATCCAGTCATACCCGGCTTTATATGTATAATCTGCACTTGTCCAATTAAGTGATTTGATTTTATCAAGTGGCAATTTATACGTTAGCGTATACGATTGGGTATAATTCTTCAAACGGCCTCCATTCAATAAATTAGACATTACACTATCCCTATATTCTTTCCCTCCAGGCGTACCATTGGGTTCATCAATAATGGCTCTTGCATCTGCTATATAATTTAAGGTTATGGATTTTGTCAAATTCCACATCAATCCATAATTTCTGTTAAACCAAAATGCCTTTTCATACAACGGTGTTTGGCTTGGCGTGAGTGGTCCAGCTTGATACCATTCTGTTGTTGTCATTCTTCGATCTAAGTCTGCCCTAAACGTCAATGTGCTGGGCATGAGTGTATAGTTAAATTCCTTAATTAAATTCGTCATTATCCCCTTACTTGCAGACATCGATTTAAAAGGTGTACGGCTCTTCCCTGGTTTCGAAAAATTGTATCCTAAACCCGCATTGTATTTTTCGAATTCGTAATTTTTAATGTCGTAGTTTGTACGCTTCGTTTGTGTATATCCCAAAGAGAGTGAAAAATTCTCGACGTCATAAACATACTTTTTAGCATTTGGCTTCACTTTTATTTTTTGAATATTAGTGAAGTTAATGGCTTTTGTTGCTGTTCTATCAATAATTAAATTCTTATAATTTTGCGGATCCTCCTTATTATTGACGGATTGAGCAAGCGACACGTCGGGATTTAATGGATCATACTCTGGTGTTATCGTTTTTTTATTATAGCCGATATACATTGGCAATTTTATGCCTGTCTTTCCAGGTATAAATTTATCCATCGCAAGTGTTGTGTTCACGCCATACTCCAAGGTATTTGCACGTTCCCGTTGAGATATTTTTTGATCTAAAGATCCGAAGCCTTCTGATGTATAACGAACCGAAGCATTTAGTAATCCAAGGTCTGCTAATTTCACATTCAAATTTGCTGCATACGCATACGCATTTTTACTTACAAATCCTGTCGCTCTTAATTCATTTGCCCAAATACAAAAAGTCATTGGAGTAGTAGCACCACCAAGTGGATTTTTTATGCCAATCATAATTGTAACAACAGCCGACAAATCAGGGTTTCCGACAACAACAATACGATGGCCGTTAGGCAAGATAACCGTATAGGCAGATTGCAAAGAACCACTATTATTATTTCGTTCAACTTTAGCATTAACAAGATCGCTTATATTTACATCAATAGCATTTTTGCTATTCCAAACAGTATCTACATCAGTAGATCCAATGGGTTTGGTAAAATACAGCGGCACTTGAATTTCATAATAGTTGCTCGTATAATCCGTTCCTAATCGCATAATACCGTAGGCATCTCCATCTGCTGGTGGTGTTAAGCTTTCAGCATGAAGAAACATTTCAACTTTT
>JAYTLG010000227.1:0-2943 GCA_043729555.1 Cytophaga sp. | reverse complement strand
GCGTGACAAATTGGATGGTTATGAATGAACCCATGGTTTTTGTGGGCGCAGGGTATTTTTTAGGTTTACATGCACCCGGTCGACGTGGAATGAAAAACTTTTTACCAGCTATACACCACGCCGTACTTGCCATGACAGAAGGTGCTCGAGCGATCAAATCAATTTATCCGAATGCGCAAGTTGGCACAACATTTTCAAGCTCGCATATCGAACCCTACAGAAATACGGAACGCGATTATGTAGCAGCAATGAAAGTGGATGCGCTCTTAAACAGAATGTTTATTGAACCCACCCTTGGTTTAGGATACCCAGTCGACAACTTAAAACCTTTGCAAGGCATACATCTATATATTCTGCCGGGGGATGAACATAAGATGCAGTATGAATTTGATTTTATTGGCGTACAAAACTATACCCGCGAATTGGTAAAACATTCGTGGTTTACGCCTTACTTAAATGCGCGCTTAATCTCTGCGGCCAATCGAAAAGTACCGCACACCCTAATGAATTGGGAAGTATATCCTGAATCGATTTACCATACCATTAAAAAATTTGATGCGTATCCTGGTATAAAGCGACTCATTATTACTGAAAACGGCGCTGCCTTTGAAGACAAAGCGCATGACGAAATTATTTCAGATCATTTACGAACGGCTTTTCTACAGGATCACATCGAGCAAGTTTTAAAAGCCCGTTCCGAAGGCTCTAAAGTGGATGGTTATTTTGTATGGACATGGACAGACAATTTTGAATGGGCCGAGGGTTACCATCCTCGTTTTGGATTGATTTATACAAACTTCAACACCCAACAGCGCATTGTTAAGGAGTCTGGTCTTTGGTATAGCTCTTTCATACAGCAATAATTGAATGATTTTCATGAAAATGAATATGATTCTGCGCATTTTTTAATATTCTAGTGAGTGGTTTACTAAAATATAGTTTACCTTCGTAAGTATACTGTAGCAATTATTTTGCGCAGTAATACTCTATATTTCATTAGCTTATTCGTTATGTTAAGATTAGATAAAGACGCGATCCAAACAGATGTACACAAACTGTTTTATGGCACACCTTCCGGAAAAACGTGGGAAGGTGCTGAATGGCTTGAAACCAATGGACTCGGCGGTTGGGCTGGAAGCACATTAAGCGGATGTAACACACGTAAATACCACGGATTACTTGTAGCGGCAACAAAGCCACCTACAGAGCGCATGGTATTGGTTTCTAAAATGGATGAAATCATTATTTTAAATGACGAATGGTTTCCACTACATACCAATAAATACCGGGAAGCTCTAGCTCCAGATGGCTACAAAAATATAGTTGAATTCAAAAAAGATCTTTTCCCTTCATTTACATACGAAGTTAATGGTGTTGGTATTAAAAAAACCATTGCCATGTTGCACGATGAAAACACAACCGTCATTATTTACGATGTGTTGCATGCACCTTCAACATTTACAATGCAATTACTGCCATTAATAGCAGGCAGAGATTACCACTCCTTACACAAAGCAAACGATGTGTTTGATCAATCAAGCACATTTGAAAATGGAATATTTGTAACAAAACCTTACGCATCGTGTCCCGAAATATTTATTTCGGCACCACATGCAGCACTCCGTAAAGACCCAAAATGGTTTTATCAATTCGACTATGCGATCGAACGCTTCCGCGGATTGGAATGCGAAGAGGATTTATTTAATCACGGCACGTTTGCAATTGCTTTGAATGCGGGCGATTCGTTTGGCATAATTCTTTCAACAATAGATCCTACTAATAGAGATGCCTTCCGTTTGTTTGAAAATGAAAAACAACGCAGACAAGAACTGTTAGAAGGCAAATCGTCAAAGCCTATTGTACAACAGTTAATGCTTTCGGCAAATCAATTTGTTGTGCAACGTTCGGAATCTTTAAAAACTGTAATTGCAGGTTATCATTGGTTTACCGACTGGGGTAGAGATACGATGATTGCATTGCCTGGACTGTGTCTTACAACAGGAAAATTCGATGATGCAAAACGCATTTTAAAAGCATTTGCAGAAAGTGTTCAGAATGGAATGATCCCAAATCGTTTCAAGGATGGTAACGAAGCACCTGAATACAACAACGTGGACGGCACGCTTTGGTATTTTGTTGCAGTGTATAAATACATCCAAACAACACACGATCGCACGTTTATTTTAAACGAAATACTTCCGGTATTAAAGGAAATAATAGACCACCATTTCAAGGGTGCTTTATACAATATAAAAGTTGCAGAAGATGGCCTGTTGTATGCCGGTGAATCCGGACAGCAACTCACATGGATGGATGCGAAAGTTGGCGACTGGGTAGTAACACCACGTATGGGCAAGCCAGTTGAAATACAAGCTTTGTGGTACAATGCATTGAAAATATTTGCGCACTTATTAGAAGAAAATAATCAGTGGAACGATGCAAAAGAAATTGAAGCGGCAGCGCAAAAAGCAAAAGCCTCTTTTGACGAACGTTTCTGGAACGAATCTACTGCTTGTTTATACGACTTGATTGACGAAAACAATTTACCCGATGGATCTATACGACCAAATCAATTGTTTGCAATCAGTTTGCCATTCCCTTTAGTAGAAGGCAATAAAGCAAACTTGGTTTTTAATTGTGTAGAAGAACATTTATATACACCGGTTGGTTTGCGTAGTTTAAGCTTACACGACCAAAGTTATTACGGCACATACCAGGGTGATTGGAGAAGACGCGATGCTTCTTACCACCAAGGAACTGTGTGGAGTTGGTTGCTTGGGCCATACGTGGATGTTATGATGCGCGTTAGTGGCGATCACGCTCACAGCTTAAGTCAAAAGGTTATTCATAATTTTTCGTATCACTTAGAAGAAAGCTGTATTGGTAGTGTTTCTGAAATATTTGATGGCGATGCACCACATCATCCTCGTGGATGCGTTGCAC